>JAJFJX010000115.1 GCA_021773655.1 Panacagrimonas sp. | reverse complement strand
GCGCTTCCGTCTCGCACGCGTCATCGCACACGCCCTGCCACAGTGCCCCTGCTGTGGACCACGGCGAGATTGGCGGGATAGGAAAACATGACTGCTTTTATAACACAGTAGAATTAGGATGTGGACCTCAAAGAGGAGAGCCCCATGGACTTCGAACCCGGCCCGCGCAGCAAGGATCTGGTGCAACGCGTTCGCGCCTTCATCAGGGAACACATCGCACCCGTCGAACAGCAGCACTGGGCGGAGATCCATGAAGCCCGACATGGCGGCGACTGGACACGCTGGAAGATTCCGCCGCGCGTGGAGGAGCTCAAGGCCAGAGCGAAGGCACAGGGGTTGTGGAACCTGTTCCTGCCCGACGCCGAATGGGGCGCCGGCCTGTCGGTGCTGGAGTACGCGCCGATCGCCGAGGAGACCGGTCGCAGCCTGATGGCGCCGGAGATCTTCAACTGCTCGGCGCCGGACACCGGCAACATGGAGGTGATCTGGCGCTACGGCTCGGAGGCACAGAAGCAGCAGTGGCTCAGGCCGCTGCTGGAGGGCGAGATCCGTTCGGTGTTCTGCATGACCGAGCCCGACGTGGCGTCCAGCGATGCCACCAACATGCAGGCCACCGCCCGGGTCCAGGGCGACACGGTGCTGCTCGACGGCAGGAAGTGGTGGAGCAGCGGCATCGGTGATCCGCGCTGCAAGGTCGCCATCTTCATGGGCCGCACGCCGGACGAGAATCGCGACCGCAAACACCAGCACTCGATGGTGCTGGTGCCGCTGGACACGCCCGGAGTGCAGATCCAGCGCATGCTGCCGGTGCTGGGCGAGTACGACGAGCCGCACGGCCATGGCGAGGTGCAGTTCACCGACGTTCGCCTGCCGCTGTCGGCCATCATCAAGGGCCCGGGCATGGGCTTCGAGATTGCACAGGGTCGCCTGGGTCCGGGACGCATCCACCACTGCATGCGCGCCATCGGCGCCGCCGAGGCGGCGCTGGACATGGCCATCGACCGTGGCATGCAGCGGGTGGCCTTCGGCCAGCCCATCCTCAACCTCGGCGGCAACCGCGAACGCATCGCCGACGCACGTATCGCCATCGACCAGGCGCGCCTGCTGACGCTCTATGCGGCGTGGAAGATGGACACCGTCGGCGCGATGGCGGCGATGACCGAAATCTCCACCATCAAGGTGGCCGCGCCGCTGATGCTGCAGAGCGTGGTGGACATGGCGATCCAGATCCACGGCGCCGCCGGCGTGTCGCGCGACTTCATGCTGTCGGCGTTCAGCGCGCAGGCGCGCATGCTGCGCCTGGCCGACGGCCCCGACGAGGTCCATCGCGGCGTGATCGCTCGAATCGAGTTGATGAAGCGCGGCCACGGTCGCTGAGATCAGTGGTGACGGCCATCAACCGATCCGGCACGCGCGCGCCACTGGCCTCCTCGGCCCTGGTCCGCCTGACGCTGCCGGGACCTCTGGCAGCTTGCGCGCACACCACCTGCAACGGCCTCGGCGCGCAGCCTCACCGGGCGGCGGCCAGTCCGCGCCGCCGTTGCCCGCAGTCGGCGTGTAACGCGCAGCCCTGGAGCAGCGTCGGCGACCTCCCCCGACAGGCGTCCAGAAACTGGACGCCCCCGCGGGGAGAAACCGCCTTATTTCGTGCCGACGCTGAGCAGCGGCGCGGTATCCGAAGAGGCGTCGAAGGTCTGGTCGCCGGCAAAGTTCGCGACGTACCCGAGCGACAGAGTGGTCGAAAGGAGCCCCGTCACAGTGAAACTGCAGCCTGCCCTGCCGTTGCCGTCGGTCACGGCATTGCACAGTGTGTGGCCGCCGCGGGACCGGAACTCGATCCCTTGGCCCGGGATGGGCTCACCGGTCCCGGCGCCGGTGAGCCGGGCGGAGGCCTGACCCTGGATCCTGAGATTCAGCAGTCCGCCAATCCTGAGCAGAATCAGCGGCTCGGCCTCCAGCAGCGTTGCGGACAAGCCGAATTCGTAGGCACCGATGTCACACGCCAGCCCACGCGGCCGCGACGATTCACGCTGATCGACATCCGGGCAATTCTCCGTGCGCGTGACCGCGTCGATCGCCGGGCTGCCGGGGAGAAGCGAATGTGTCTGCGTGGCGCCGCCATTGTCGGCCAGGGGCCCGGTCCCGGACTGGAGGACGCCCACCTGGTCACCGGGCTGAGTGAAGATGCCGGCGCCGTTGGTATTGCCGATGAGGTTGTCGCCACCCGAGAACAGTGAATTCTGCGCGCCCTGAACCAGATCGACGTCGCCACCCTGGTTGCCCGAGATCAGACTCGCGGTGATCTCGGTGAAGGAACTCGAATCGCCAAAGCTGCCCACGCCGGCGCCAGTGCCTGCGCTGTTATCGGTCACGGTCGAGTTGACCAGATAGGTCGATCCAAGGCCGTTGAAGATCCCCCCGGCAGCATTCGAGCTGTTGCCGGAAACGGTGCTGTTGTTGAGTGTCATGACGCCCTGGTTGTTGAACATTCCTCCGCCCAGGTTTCCGGATGAATTGTTCGACACGGTGCTTTGGCTCAGGACCAGCGCGCCGAAGAAGTTGAAGATGCCACCGCCGTCGAGCACGGCGCTGCTGCCCGATACCGTGCTGCGGTTCAGGGTGGTTGTTCCACCGACGTTGAGAATCCCGCCGCCGCCCATCGACGCGCTGCTGTCTTCAACCGTGCACGAATCCAGCCTCAGCTCGCCCTGGTCATTGATGATGGCGCCACCGAACACCGACGCGCCGTTGGCGATGGTCAACTGCCGAAGGTCCAGCACGCCCGCGGGCGCGACCAGGAACAACGGAAAGTCGGCGGCTCCAGACATGCGGCGGACCGTCGCACCGTTTCCCAGAATCCGGATTTCGCTGCTGACGATGGGCAGGCCGACCAATCCCCCGGTGAACGCAGGCGGCGCGGGAAACCCGGTGCCCAGCGCGATGTCGGCGTCCGCGGGCAAGGTGATCTCGTCGGCGCCGGCACCCGCGGGACAGCCGCCCTGTGGAGCGTCGGTGTTGGCGGCCACGATGGCATCGGCCAGGCTGCATCCGTTGGATCCGACCTCGATGGTCGCGGCGCTCACATGCCCCCCCCAAAACAGACCCCAGAGCAGGCCAATGACCGTGGCCCGGGTCGCCAAACCGCGTGACGCGAATGTTCTGCCTGATTGCAGCTCGAGTCGTACTGGCTTGCTCATGCGGTGATCTCCAATGGCGGGGCGCCGGATTCGGGGGGGGCGGCGGTCGGCTCACCCTCGGGTGGCCAGCGACCTGGCCAGCGTTCGGACATTGGCTGCTTCCGGAATGCGCCCCGCAAGGGCGAACCGTGACGCAGGTCACATTTCACTGTTGAGACTTTTGGGCCTGCCGAGCGGCGATGATCCGCCCGCCACCGACGATCTCTCGCGCCGCAGGCACCGCAGGCACCGCAGGCACCGCAGGCGCCCTGGCGATCCGAGGAGCTATCGCCGAGCGGCAGGCGGCACGGTGCGCGCCGGGTCCAGTCCGTCGCTGACCAGCAGGCGGTCGCGGCCGCGGCCCTTGGCTGCGTAGAGCGCGCGGTCGGCGGCGTCGACCATCTCGGAGGCCACTGCGGCAGCGGCCTCTTCGGGCCAGGGTGGACGCTTGAAGACAAAGCCGCCGGAGGCGGTGACCACCCCCGGCCCCTGGGCCTGGCCGTGCTCGATGGCCAGCTCGCGGATGCCGGCGCGCAACCGCTCGGCGAGCAGGGGCGCGGTTTCGGCGTCGGCATCGAACCACACCGCCACGAATTCCTCGCCGCCGATACGCGCGCAGAAATCCTGGGGCCGACGCATGGACTCGCGCAGCCACTGGGCGATACGGCGCAGACACTCGTCCCCCGCCGGGTGCCCGTAGTGATCGTTGTAGGCCTTGAAGTGATCGACGTCGATCATCATCAGCGCAATGCTGCGGTGTTCGCGCGCGGCCTCGCGCACCCGGCCGATCAGCACCTCGTCGAACTGCCGGCGGTTGGGCAGCCGGGTCAGGGCATCCTGTGCGGCCTCGGTTTCCAGCAACCGGTTCTGGCGCCAGTTCTCGCGCGCCGAGGTCTCCAGCAGGTACGCAGCAGTCAGCGCCACCGAGAACTGCATCCAGATGGCGATGGCGTCATAGAGCGCACCCGGCGAGGCCTGGTGCGCGCCCACCTGGGCGACGGTGATGCCGAGCATCAGCAGGAAGGCCCAGGGGGCCAGCACGTACAGGCGCAGGCGACCGAGCAGACACATGGCGGAAATGGCCAGGGTGGCAACGTCGTGGGGCACGCTGAAGCCATGGCGGACTCCGGCCACGTACTCGGCGCTCAGACTGCCGCCGAAGATCAGCATGCCGACGAGCATTGCCGGAACCTTGATTGCCTGCAGCGCCGGTGAGAGCACCACCAGCATGCCCAGCAGAAGGGTCGGAACCTGCACGCCGAACTGGAGCAGCCGGGTATAGGCGACAAAGTCCGGCGGCGCGCCCAGCAGCGCAACGTCATACAGCGGCGTGGCCAGAATCATCAACAGACCAATGACGAGCATGGCCACCCGCGAAGGCACGGCGCCGTCGTCGTAGTCGCGCCGGAACTCCATCTCCTCGGCGCGCGCGGCGAATTTCAGGCTCATGATCTCCCTGCGGTTCAGCGGCACCGGCAGCTGTGACCATCTTGGAGGCAGAGGACTCATCCGTTTTTCATTATTGTGATGAACATGGATTCTAGGGCCGTCGGCGGCATCGCGCCCTTCCCGTCTGAACGGCGAACTGCGTCTCCAAAACAGGCGCGGACCGACGCACGGACCCGCTCCCGGCGTCAGCGGTGATCCAGGCTGCTTTTGATCGATGCTTCGGGTGCCGGCATGCGGGCCTGGCGCGGACGACGCCGGAACGCAGCGCCCGCACCGGGGTCTGTCCTGACCCGATGATGTGGACACACCCTTTTCCCGCCGCCCGCCCCACCGCCGCCGGAGCCTTTCGGCGGCTCAGAGCCGGCCTGGATGCTGCGCCACGATGCTTCGCCATATCCTTCGATCCATGACGACTCTCCCCTCTTCGATACCGGCCTCAGGTCCTCCCGCCTGCGGACGCGGCCTGCAGACGCTGCCGCAGTCGCGGGTGTTGCCGCTGGCGGGCACCCTGTTCGGCACCCTGTTCCTTGCCGCCTGCGCCACGCCGCAGCCGGCACCGGTGGCGGTCGAGGACGGCGCCACGCGGACACGGATCGAGGCCGCGGGCACCGAACTCGAGCGCGACCGGCGCGCCATCCTGGCCATGGCCGGTGAGTACGAGGTGCGCTTTGCCTTCGACGAGACCGTGTCGCTGCGCCCCGGCTATCAGCGCCACGAGCCCTATCGCAGCGGCGCCTTCGAGACGGTCCTGGTGATCCGCAACGACCCCGGACAGATCTCCCTGCAGCACCTGCTGGTGTCGGCCGACGGCGAGCACGTCACCAAGCACTGGCGCCAGGACTGGACCTGGCAGGCGGCGCAGCGCTTCGAGTTCAGCCAGGACCAGGTGTGGCGCGTGCGGCCGATCAGCGACCCGACCACCCGCGGCGCCTGGACCCAGTGTGTCCACGAGGTCAACGACGCGCCCCGCTACTGCGGCACCGGACGCTGGAATCACCGCCACGGCGTGTCCACCTGGACCTCGGATCGCAGCTGGCGGCCGCTGCCGCGGCGCGAATACACCCGGCGCAGCGACTACAACGCGCTCGACGTGGAAAACCGTCACACCATCACGCCCGGTGGCTGGACCCACGAACAGGACAACACCAAGACCCTGCGCGACGGTGAACGCATCGTCCACACCCTGGTGCGGGAATTCGGCTTCAACGACTACCGGCGCGTGGAAGGATTCGACTTCAGCCCGGCCTACGACTACTGGCAGGCCACGCGGGACTACTGGGCGCGCGTGCGCCGCCAGTGGCAACGCCGGCTGCAGGCGCACGGCGGCCTGCAACTCAAGACGCCGGTCGACGGCATGGCAATGATCGCGCCCCTGTTTGAACTGGCCGATCAGGCACGCCGCGGCCAGGCGGTGCCCGACACCCGCATCGCCGCGGTGTTCGACGCCTGGGTCGGACCGCCGCCGCCGCTGCCGGATCGCGATTCGGGGCCGGAACTGGCCGATGCGCCCGATGCGCCCGGTGCGCTCGCCCCGCCTGCGTCCGACCCGGTGGCAGGCTCAGACCTTCCCGCGTACTGACCGGACACGCTGCGGCCGGCGGTTCGGCGGCCGGGGGTGTCCCGGGGCCGGCAGGGATGGTCCTCGAATCACTGCCGTGACGGTGCCTCGTCCTGCGCAAGCACGAGGCGATCCCGGCGTCCTGCGTCGAAGGCGATACGCCTCAGGCGCACGCCGCCGTCGCGAAGCGGGGCTCCTCCGCACTGGCAGTCGCTGCACGGAATCTGGCAGTGCGCAGGGGTGCGCCTGAACCACCGGACGGTGTGATCGAAGCGATGCGTGCGCGCCCGACAAGGGCCCGACAAGGGCCAGCTCCACGGATTCCTTCTGCTCGATCCGTCCCGGACGGTCGGCGGCGGCATGGCGTCGGCGCAAGTACTCGGGCGATGGCGATGGCGATGGCGATGGCGATGGCGATGGCGATGGCGATGGCGATGGCGAACACTTTATTCGCGAACACTTCTCATTTACCATTCACGCGCTAACCACGAGCCAGCCGTCGCCAGCTCCACTGATTTCTACAGGGAGCCTGACAATGAAGCTGTTCCGTCTGGTGCTGGCCACTACGGCCGGCCTCGCCATTTCGTCGCAGGCACAGACCGCGCCGACGGTCGAGACCGCCGCCGCCGCAAATACCGCCGCTGCGCCGCAAACCATCACCGTCACCGGCCAGACGCCGGGCTACACGGTGCAGGATTCCGGCGCCGCCACCCGCCTGCCGCTGAGCCTGCGCGAAACGCCGCAGTCGGTGACGGTGTTCACCCGCGAGCGGCTCAACGACCAGAACCTCACCTCGCTGCGCGAGGTGCTCGACAACACCACCGGTGTTTATTCCTACGCCTACGACTCCGAGCGCGTGGTGTTCACCTCGCGCGGCTTCAAGATCGACAGCCTGCTGGTGGACGGCGTGCCGGCGGTATCCAGCTCATCTGCCGAGTCGGTGGACGAGACCCTGGACACCAGCCTGTACGAACGCATCGAGATCGTGCGCGGTGCCACCGGCCTGCTGACCGGCACTGGAAATCCATCCGCCTCGGTGAACCTGGTGCGCAAGCGCGCCGACGCGCGGGCGCCGAGCGCGTCCATCGAAGCCACCGCCGGGTCCTGGGATGACCGCCGCGCGGTACTCGACATCGGCGCACCGCTGATGGCCGACGGCGCGGTGCGCGGGCGCATGGTTGGCGTCTACCAGCACCGCGAGTCCTACCAGGACTTCTACGAGAACGAAAAGCAGGTCCTGTACGGCATCATCGAAGCCGACCTCGGCACCAGCACCCTGCTCAGCCTGAGCCTGGACTACCAGGAAGTGCAGCCCCAGGCCAACACCTGGGGCTCGTTCCCGCTGTTCCTGTCGGACGGTTCGCGCACCGACTGGAGCCGCTCGGTGAGCACCGCGGCCGACTGGAGTTTCTGGAACCAACGTCGACGCAGCGTGATCGCCGAACTGCGCCACGACTTCGGCAACCACTGGTCGCTGCGCAGCTCGCTGACCCGCCGCCGCGCGGACGATGACCTGGCGCTGTTCTACGTTTTCGGCTACCCGGACGTCGTCGACGGCAGCGGACTGGAGCCTTTCGCCTACCGCGAGATCGTGCAGACCGATCAGCGCGCGCTGGACCTCTACCTCAGCGGCCCGTTCGACCTGTTCGGCCGCAGGCATGAGCTGGTGGCGGGTTTCAATGGCTCCGAGATCGAGGTCGACGGCACCGAGTTCGCCCCGGGCGAGCTGCCCGACACGGGCAATTTCTTTGAGTGGGATGCAAGCTATCCAATGCCCGCATTCGCTGCTGCCGGCACCACCAGCACCGACCGCAAGACCCGCCAGCAGAGCCTGTACGTCGCCGCCCGCTTGAGCGTGCTCGAAGCGCTGACCCTGGTCGCCGGCGCGCGCCTCAACCGCTGGAAGACCGACGACTACTACGTCTACTCCGGCCCCGAGGCTTTCGTCCACGACCATCGCCAGACCACGCCCTACGCCGGCCTGATCTACGAACTCGACGCCACCTGGTCGGCTTTTGTCAGCCACACCGAGATCTTCGATGCGCAGAACAGCCAGGAACCGGACGGACAGTTTCTGGACCCCATCACCGGCAAGAGCAACGAGGTCGGCATCAAGGGCGAGCATTTCGGCGGCCGTTTCAATACCGCGCTGACGCTGTTCGACACCCGCCAGGACAACGTCGCGGTGCCCGCCATCGACGAACAGGGCCAGCCGATCTTCCTGCCCGACGGCATCACCCAGGCCTCGTTCGCAGTCGACGGCACGCAAACCCGTGGTTTCGAGCTGGAAGCCTCGGGCAGTCCGCTGCCGGGCTGGAACGCGTCGCTGGGCTGGTCGCGGTATCTGCTGGAAGACGGCGAAGGCAACACGGTCAAGGGCTACATCCCGCGCACCCTGGTGCGCGTGTTCAGCACCTACAGGCCGCGCGGCGCCTTGCACCGGGTGACGGTGGGCGGCGGCATCAACTGGCAATCGGCGAGCAATCTGGATGTCGGCGCCCCGCAGGGGCTGGTCAACATCCGCCAGGGCTCGGTGCCGCTGCTGAGCCTGATGACGCGTTACCAGGTGACTTCCGCGATGTCGGTGCAGGTCAACGGCAACAACCTGCTCGACCGCAAGTACCAAGTGCTCGACGAGTACGAGAACCTTTACTTCGGCCCGCCCGCCAGCGTCGCCGCCAGCCTCAGCTACCAGTTCTGATGATGACGCGCCGGGCTCTTTCGCGCGGGCTGCTGGCCGGGCCCGCGGTGTTCCTGACCGCCGCGGCGGTGATGGCCGGCGGCGCGCTCTGGCTGCCGGCGGGCCGCGCACAGATCGATCACATCGTGCTGCCGGTGGTGCTGTTCCCGGCCATCTGGGGCCTGCTGTTCTTCTACGCCAGCCTGGACCGCTTCCTGCTGCGCGCCTGGCTGCTGGTGGGCGCGGTGCTGATGCTCCACGCTGGCGCCATTGCGTGGCACCTGCACGATGCGGGAGCCCCGGCATGATCCGCCTGTCGCAGGATCGCACCCGGACCTTGCTCGCCATCCACGGCTGGAGCGGCGTGCTGCTGGGTCTGCTGCTGTACACGGTGATCCTGACCGGCACCCTGGCGGTGTTCGCCGAACAGATCGGCGACTGGGCCAGCCCTGCCGGCGATGAACACGCGCCGGCACTGCCGGCCGGACTCGACGCACGCCTGCGCGAGCTGGCCGCCGTAGTCGATCCGGAATACCTGCACGAGGTGTCGATCTGGCCGCGCGCCGGCGGCCGGGTGCAGGTGTTCTTCCACGACCACGTGCCGGTGGCGGGAGAGGCCTTTCCGCAGGACATCGGTGTGGAGTTCGACCTGCATCCTCAGACCCTGGCAGTGCTGGACCGGCGCGAAGGCTTCGGCCGGGACATCGACACCGTCGACACGCCCAATGCGCTGGCCGACTTCCTGGTCGAACTGCACGTGAGCCTGCACCTGCCGGACCCCTGGGGTCTGCTGCTGACCGGCGTGCTGGGCCTGGCGATGCTGGTGGCGGCGGTGACCGGGCTGGTGATCCACCGGCACCTGTTGAAGGAGCTGTTCACCGTGCGCCGCTGGCGCAACTCGCTGCTGAGGCGCCGCGACCTGCACGCGGTGGCCGGAACCTGGAACCTGCCGTTCGCCTTCATCCTGGCCTTCACCGGCAGTTACTTCAGCTTTGCAGGCGCCGTCGGCATCCCGTTGATGGCCGAGGTGGCCTTCGGTGGCGATCAGGTCGCGATGTTCGACACCCTGATCGGCACACCGCCGCCGGAAAATCCCGGCCGGGCCGCGCTGGCCGACCTGGACACCATGCTGGCCGATGCGCGGGTGCGCGCGCAGGGGCCGGCCGCGTTCGTTCACATCGAGCACTGGAACCGGGCCGACGCGCAGGTCACGGTGTTCGCGCGTCCGCGCTCCGGCGAGCTGCTGAGCCAGAACCTGGTCTATGCCGGCGCCGAGGGCAGCTTCGTGCGCCAGAAGCCCGGCCTGGGCCTGGTGCCGTCGGCCGGCGGCACCGCGATGGACCTGATGGGGCCGCTGCACTTCGGCAACTTCGCCGGCCTGTGGTCCAAGGCCGCGTGGTTCGCGCTCGGCTTTGCCAGTTGCTACGTCACGCTGACCGGGCTGAATCTGTGGACCGCGCGTCGAGCCGCGCAGGACCGGCGCTGGCAGGCGCTGGCGCGCGCCACGGCCTGGGTCGGCTACGGCTTGCCGATGAGCCTGGGCTTCGCCGCCATCGGGTATTTCCTGGGCCTGGCGCTGCAGCGCAACGCGCTGGAACTGCCGATGGCGCTGGCGCTGGCCGGCGGCGCCCTGCTGGCGCTGATCCCGGTCCTGCGCTGCGACGACCACGCGCGGATCCGACGCCTGTTACTGAGGG
>JAJFJX010000114.1 GCA_021773655.1 Panacagrimonas sp. | reverse complement strand
ACCTGGAGGACCGCGACGGCCGCATGCGCCTGATGCACGATCCCGCGTGGGTGGCCGAGTTCCGCCGCATGTGGTTCGGCGGCAAGCGCGGCTTGAGCCTGGCGCGGCTCAAGCGCTGGCTGCGCGTGGATGACAACGTGCTGTCGCGCGACCTGCGGGACATGGTCATCGACACCTGCCCGCATGCCGAGTGGAACGGCCAGACGCTGCACACCGTGTTCGAGCGCCTGCGTGCCTGGCAGCACGGCGGCCAGGGCGCGCACAGCCGATCCGAGGCGACGGCTTTTGCCGGTTTCCCGGAAACCTGCGACGAGGCCGACTTCTTTCTGCACTTGCTGCGGCGTTTCGATACCGAGCTGCGCTGGTGGACGGTCACCGCCAACCGCGATCCGGCCACCGTCAAGCGCCTGCTGTTCCACCCACTGTTGCTGCCCGGCTTCAACGATTCGGGCGCGCACCTGAGCAACATGGCCTTCTACGACGCCAATTTGCGCACGCTCAGGATCGCGCAGCAGGATGGCGAGGAGCGCGTGTCCGAGGCGGTGCGGCGCCTGACCCGCGAACCGGCCGAGTTCCTCAACATCGACGCCGGCCGACTCGAACCCGGTGCACGCGCCGATCTGGTGCTGATCGACCCCGACCGCCTGCGCACCTGGGACCCGGAACAGACCTATCGCTATCTGTGGCGCGACTGCTTTGCACACCACCAGCTCGTCAACCGCCCCGAGGGCGTGGTCGCCGGGGTGATGATTGCCGGCCGCATGATCTGGCAGGACGGCGGATATCGACCCGACTTCGGCCGCCGGCGCTACGGTCGCGTGCTGCTCGACGCCCGGCACGAGGCAGGCGAAGCGGTGGCGGCGTAGCGGGGGCGGTGTTCGGCCTGTCCGCCGGGTCGCCGCATGGCACCGTCCATCGGCGGAGCCTCAAGGCCGGCGTATCGCAGCCGATGGCGGTGCAACTCCAGGCTGGCCCCGTCATGCTCCAGGAAGAAAGACTGTTCCGCGCCGTGGTCGACGCCCTGACCGAGGACCGGCTGACCCTGCCGACGCTGCCGGAGGTGGCGATGCGGGTCAGTCAGGCCACGCAGGACGAAAACGTGACGGCCTCGCGCCTGGCCGCCGAGATCGGGCGCGACCCGGCCATCGCGGTCCGCCTGCTGCGGGTCGCCAACAGCTCGGCGTTGAGCGGCGGCCGGCGCATCGACAACCTGCAACAGGCGGTGACCCGGCTGGGCATGGGCCTGGTGCGCAGCCTGGTGACCGGCCTGGCCCTGGAGCAGCTGTTCTTCTCGCGTTCTCCGATGCTCAGGCAGCGCCTGCGCAGCACCTGGACCCAAAGTCTGGAAGTTGCCGCGCTGGCACAGGTGCTGGCCTCGCACTGCACGATGCTGCGCCCGGAGCTGGCGATGCTCGCCGGCCTGACCCACGAGATCGGCAGCCTACCGATCATCCGCGTGATCGAGAACCTGGGCGAGACGGTCGACGACGCTGCGGTGCTGGACCGCTGCCTGCGCAGCCTGCAGCCGCGGGTCGGCCGTCTGGTGCTGCAGGCCTGGGACTTTCACGAGGACCTGGTGGAAGTGCCCAGCCGCTGGGTCGATTTCGGTCGCGAACACGACGGGCCGCCGGACTATGTCGACGTGGTCACAGTGGCTGCCTTGCAGAGTCATCCGCACCGGCAGGGCCGGCTGGCCGGCATCGACCGCAGCCGGGTGCCTGCATTCGCGCGGCTCGATATCAATCCGGAGGTCGACGTGTTCGAACTCGATGGCGTGCAGCAGGATTTCCAGGACCAGTACGCCGCGTTGTCGGCCTGAGCCACGGCGCCCGACGTGCCCGGCAATCGGTTAGACTACGCGCCGTTTGACGCGGCGCTCCGGTTGCGCCCCTGCTGGCGAGGTCACCTTCCGCAGCAAACCCGTTGGCGCCATCCGGCGTCTGCCATGTTCACCACTGCCTGAACCGGGCCCGCGTCTACGCGGCGTGGCGGCCTTCAGGAGTCATCGCTTAAATGAGTTTTTCCGAGCTGGGCCTCGTGCCCGAGCTGTTGCGCGCCCTCGACGCCGAGGGATACACCCAACCCACCCCGATCCAGGCCCAGGCGATTCCGCTGGTGGTCGCCGGCCATGACCTGCTGGCCGCCGCCCAGACCGGGACCGGCAAGACGGCCGCCTTCACGCTGCCGATCCTGAACAAGCTGGCCGGCAGCGCGCCGCGTCCGCTGCCGCGGGTGCTGGTGCTGGTGCCCACGCGCGAACTGGCCGCCCAGGTCGGCGAGTCGGTGCGCACCTACGGCCGCTTCCTTCCGGGCTTTCGCACCAGCGTGATCTTTGGTGGCGTGGGCCAGAACCCGCAGGTCGACCAGTTCCGCCGCGGCGTCGACATCGTGGTCGCCACACCGGGTCGGCTGCTGGATCTGGTCAACCAGCGGGCAGCCAACCTGTCGGGCATCGAGACCCTGGTGCTGGACGAGGCCGACCGCATGCTCGACATGGGGTTCATCCACGACATCCGCCGTATCCTCAAGTCACTGCCGGCCCGGCGCCAGAACCTGATGTTCTCCGCCACCTTCAACCCGGAGATCCGCACCCTGGCGCAGACCTTCCTGCGCGATCCGGTGAGCGTGGACGTGGCCGCACGCAACACCGCGGCGCAGACCGTGGCGCAGCGTGTGCACCCGGTGGACAAGGCGCGCAAGACCGCGCTGATCGCCCACCTGGTGCAGGCCGGTGACTGGAAACAGGTGCTGATCTTCACCCGCACCAAGCACGGCGCCAATCGTCTGGCCGATCAGCTCGCCAAGCAGGGCA
>JAJFJX010000113.1 GCA_021773655.1 Panacagrimonas sp. | reverse complement strand
CACGCCCTGATCCGGCCCGGCACCGCGTCCAGACTCGCCGCTCAGCCGCGAATCAGCGTACCGACCCCGGTGTCGGTGAACAGCTCCAGCAGCACCGCATGCTCGACCCGGCCGTCGATGATCACCGCATTGCGCACCCCGCTGTTCACCGCGTCCATGGCATAGCGCACCTTGGGCACCATGCCGCCGTGGATGGTGCCGTCGGCAATCAGTGCCTCGACGTCCTGCACACTCAGACCGGTGAGCAGGCGGTTGTCCTTGTCCAGTACGCCCGGGGCATTGGTCAGAAACATCACCTTCTCGGCCTGCAGCACTGCGGCCATCTTGCCCGCCGCCACGTCGGCATTGATGTTGAAGGCCTCGCCCAGGTCGCCGGCGCCGACCGGTGCCACCACCGGAATGAAGCCACCGGCTTCCAGGTGGACGATCACTCGCGGGTCGATCTTCTCGATTTCGCCCACCTGGCCCAGGTCCTGGCCACTGCCGAGCACCATCTTGCGTGCCCGGATCATTCCGCCGTCCTTGCCGGTCAGGCCCACCGCGCGACCGCCCTGGCGATTGATCGCGGCCACCACCGCCTTGTTGACCAGGCCGCCGAGCATCATCTCGACCACGTCCATGGTCTCGTCGTCGGTCACGCGCATGCCTTCGATGAATTCGCTCTTCTTGCCCAGCTTCTCCAGGTGCGAACCGATCTGCGGGCCGCCGCCGTGGATGACCACCGGGTTCATGCCCACCGCCTTCATCAGCACCACGTCGCGGGCGAACGAAGCGATCATGGTGTCGTTGCGCATCGCGTTGCCCCCGTACTTGACCACGATGGTCTTGCCGGCAAAGCGTCGGATGTACGGCAGCGCCTCGGTCAGGACGTGGGCGATGTCGTGGGCGTTGGCAAGATCGAGCGGCATGGCGTGACAATGTGAGGGAACGCGGACACGGATTGTATGGACAAACTCGATCTCGGCCGTCGCCGGCTGCTGGCCAGCCTGCCGGCCCTGGCCGCAGCCGGCAGCGCGCTGGGCGCCCAAGGCCCGGACCACGGCGCCGATGAGCCCCGGCCAAAGGCTCTGCCTGCCGCAGACCGGCCCAGCCCCGAGACGGTCGACACCGTCATCGTCGGCGCCGGCATCGCCGGCCTGCTGGCCGCGCGCCGCCTGACTGCGGCCGGCCAGTCGGTGCTGGTGTTCGAGGCACGCGATCGGGTCGGCGGCCGCACCTGGAGCCAGCCGCTGGCCGGTGATGCGCAAGGCTACGCCGAGCTGGGCGCGACCTGGGTCGGCCCGACCCAGGACCGGGTGCTGGGGCTGATCGAGGAACTCGGACTGAGCCTGTTCGCCCAGCATCACCAGGGCCAATCGGTCTACATCCACGGCGAGGTCCGCCACACCTACAGCGAAAAACCGCCGCTGGGCGCGGTGCCGCCGCGACCACTGATCGTCCCCGACTTTGCGGTGGCCGGCGCCTGGATCGACCGCGTCGCCGCCGATATCGTCCCGGGCCGGCCATGGGAGGCACCGGACGCCGAGGACCTGGACCGGCAGACCCTGGACACCTGGCTGGGCCGGCGCACCCTCAATCTGATGGGCGAGTCCGAAAAGAATTTCGCGGCCGGCTTCGAGGCGCTGTTCGGCGCCAGGGCCAGCGAGATGTCAGCCCTGTTCGCCCTGCACTACGTGGCCTGCGCCGGCAACGCCGACACGCCGGGAAGCTTCGAGCGTCTGCTCAACACCCGCAATGGCGCCCAGGAACGCCGCATCGTCGAGGGCGCCCAGGCGCTGTGCCAGCGCATGGCACAGGACCTGGACAGCGAGCGCCTGCTCATCGGCAACCCGGTGCGCCGCATCGTGCACGGCGCCGACGGCGTCACCGTATTCGGTGATCGCAGGTTCGCGCACGCACGGCACGTCATCGTGGCGATTCCGCCGGCACTGGCCGGCCGCATCGACTACGCGCCGGCCTTGCCAGCGGCCCGTGACCAGCTCACCCAGCGACTGGGCATGGGCTGGCTGATCAAGTGCGAGGCCGTCTATGACACCCCTTTCTGGCGCGACGACGGCCTCAGCGGATCTGCAGTGGTGGCCGACGGCACCGCTCGCAGCGTGTTCGACGTCTCCCCGCCCGGCGGTCGCCCCGGCGTGCTGCTCGGCTTCGTCGGTGGCGACGGTGCGCGACGCTACTCCGGCCGGGCACCGGAACTGCGTAGCGCCGTGCTGGAGGATCTTGCCCGCTGTTTCGGCGCCCCCGCCCGCCAGCCGCGCGCATGGCTGGTCGCCGACTGGGGAACCGAACCCTGGACCCGCGGCTGCCCCACCGCGATCGCCCCGCCCGGCCTGCTGACCGGCTACGGACCGGCGCTGCGCACGCCTGTGGGACCGATACACTGGGCCGGCACCGAAACCAGCGACTACTGGGGTGGCTACATGGATGGCGCGGTCCGCTCCGCCGAACGTGCGGTCAGTGAAGTCCTCGGCGGCCAACGGGCACACGCCATGCCAAGCAGCGCGAACGGAGAGACGACATGAATCCTGCCCCATTGAGCGGCAAGCGCATCGTGCTGACGCAGTCCGATGTCTTCATGGGACCTGCCCTGAGCACCGTCCTGCAGGCGCAGGGCGCCACCGTGATCGGTGATACCCGCGCGCTGGATGCGACCGGGGCAGCGGCCGAACTGGTGCGCGAAGCGGGCACCGTCGATGTGCTGATCGCCCACCTGGCCGTGCCCAATCCCGGCACCACGGTGCTCGACGGCAGCGAGGACGAGTGGCGAACCGTGTTCGCCCACATGGTCGATCCCCTGCCACGGCTGGCACGTGCGGTGCTGCCGCAGATGATCGAGCGCCGCAGCGGCAAGATCCTGGTCATGGGCAGCGCCTCGGCCCTGCGCGGCATGAAGCGCGCTTCCAGCTACAGTGCCGCGCGCGGCGCGCAACTGGCCTGGGCCCAGGCGGTGGGCGTCGAGGTCGCTCCGCACCGGATCCAGGTCAACGCCATCGCCCAGAACCTGGTCGAGAACCCCACCTACTTTCCGCCGGAAATCCAGGCGCTGCCGAAGTTCAAGGAACGCATCAAATGGGAGATGCCACTCGGACGCCTGGTGTCGGCCGAGGAGGACGCGCACTTCGCGGCCTATCTGTGCAGCGAGGCCGCCGACTGCTTCGTCGGCCAGGTGTTTCCGGTGTGCGGGGGATGGGTGCCGCGCTAGGAGCCTGGGCGGCATGAACCGTGCAGGCGTGGCAGAGCCATTTCGAGTCGGATTCTTCGATGCGTCGAAACCAATGGCGGGTTCTGTGTGACCAGGCGCAGCGAAAAATCCGGTTGCAAGGGCGAAGCCGCAGCCGCGCGGGTTTCTACCGCCCAGGCTCGCAGACATCTGCCGTACCGACTCCGAATGTGAGCCAGCGCACGAATCGGCCCGCGTCCTGGCGCTGCGATCCGCTAGCCGGTCCAGTCTTCGGGTTAGAGTCGTTCAGGTACGCACCCAGGCGGTCGAGGGTCTCAGGCCTTCTGGCTGCGACCCGGACGAGATCGTGATCGAGTGACGGCTGTTCGACTGGAGACATCATTCATGGACCCCGCTTTCAGGGCGCCCGCAGTGTCGAGAACCGCGTGGATGCTGATACCGGTGATCGCATTCGTCCTGCTGCACGGCGCCCTGCTGGCATTCGACCTGAGTCACCCGGATGCCGTCTTTGGGGGTGATCGCGCGGCCACCCGGTGGCAGACCATGCAGACGAACATGGCCACCGACAGTCGGGATGCACGCGACGCCGCCATCCTGCACTTCAGCCAGCCCGGCGATTACCTGCTGCAAACCAGGCTCCACGAGCTGGGAGGATTCCGGGCCATCATCCTGACCCAGCTGCTGATCGCCTTCGGCTCGCTGCTGACCA
>JAJFJX010000112.1 GCA_021773655.1 Panacagrimonas sp. | reverse complement strand
AGCGCGCGTGAAGCTGATGCCCGCTTCGATGTTGCGGATGAACTCGACCCGGATGACGTGAAAGCCAGGCGTCAGCCACACCCCCAGCTCGGTGGAGCCGGCGGCCGGCGACGTGACGCCGCCTACTTGCACGGGACCGGTCAGACGACCCGAGGCCAGCGCAAGCTCATCGACATGGGTCACGCGCAATCTCGGAACGACGCCCAGGCTCGACAGCAGTGCAAACCCGCGCGGGTCCTGCACGACCGGGCTGGGCCGATGCCGGAGTGTGTGGGCGGGGAGGGGTTCGAAGGACGCACACCCGGCCATCGAAAGCGCGATGACAAGAACGATGACGGCGATGACGCCGGAACGCTGGAGTTTGAATGGCGTCACGCGGGGGTCGACCTGGGCAGGGATCTGGACACGGGGCGGCGGATGGCTGGCGAAGCGCGATGAAGAAACGGAACTGCCGGGCAGGTGGGCCGCGGATTTCCACATCGCCCCATCCTGAAAGCGCGTCGCTGGCGTGCGCGCCGGCACCTGCTCACCGTGACGCCTGAGGCGACCAGCGGGTTGCCTTCGACGATGGCCGACGGTGGATCGACTGCGACCGCTCCGAGCGCGCGATCTGGTCCTTTGTGGTCGGCAGAAACCGATGGATGTCCAGTGCCTGCCCCGAGCACTGATCATGCTCATCCTCAGGACCCGCGCCGGTGTAGATCAGCCCTGATTGGAAAAGAAATTCAGCCTGACCCGAAAAGGAATCACAAAAGGGGTCTTTGCGCCGTCGCGGTACGCCGCGTCCACAAAAAACCCCGCCACGGGGGCGGGGTCCTGATGCGGCGCGGGGAGGGTTATTCCTCGCCGGCGGCAAATCCCAGCAGGTGCAGCAGACTGGTGAAGAGGTTGTAGATCGACACGTACAGCGTCACCGTGGCCAACACGTAGTTGGTCTCGCCGCCGTTCACGATCTCGCCGGTCTGGTACAGGATCAGGCCGCACATCAGCAGTGCGAACATGGCTGAAATGCCCAGCGCCAAGGGCTGAAAGTAGAAGCCGAACATGGAGGCCACCAACATGCCGATGCTGAGCACGAAGGCCAGCAGGATGCCGCCGAACAGCATTCCGCGCATGAAGCTGAAATCGCGCTGCGACCTGATGGCGTAGGCCGACAGCCCGACGAAAATGGCGCCGGTGAGCCCGAAGGCCATCATCACGATCTGAGAGCCGTTGGCGAAGCGCCCGACGTATGCGTTGATGACCGGTCCCAGGCCGAAGCCGAGCAGGCCGGTGACCGCGAATACCACCCAGATGCCCGCCTCGGACTGCGCGGTGCGCGGCACCACGAACCATAGCAGGCCCAGCGCAACCAAAGAGCAGATCAGGCTCGCGCCGTAGGGCACGTTCATGGCCATCGAAACGCCTGCCATGACGGCGCTGAACAGCAGCGTCATTGATAGAAGCATGTAGGTGTTGCGCAGGACGTTCCGGGCGGACTCGGCGAGTCCCGGAACCACGCCGGGGTGGCCGCGCCCGGACAAGGTGGTGTGGATCTTGCTGTCGCTCATTTGAAACTCCTGTAGTTCAAGGTGTCATCAGCGAAGCCGGAAGGCGCGCTGACGGGATGCTAAACGATTGCGCGATAGACTCGCAGCCGTGGGCTCTGGTTCCGTGAATTCGACTCTGGCAGTGCCACACGTCGGTTGCAGACCTGATGACGGCCGCAGGATGCGTGAAGTTAGGTCACACTGCATCATCAGTTTCTGTCTTTCAGTCATGTGGTTTTTGGAGCTCGATCATGAATATCAAACGGTTCGCGACACGAAGTGCAACCCTGCTGCTGTGCGCCGGCCTGCCGCTGGCGGTGCAGGCCGGGCCATTGGTCAACCTGGGCACCACGCTCGGGAATGTGGGTGCCGGTGTCGGTCGACTGGTCGGCAGCCTGCCGATCCTCAGGGCACTACCGGCCGGTCGACAGGGCTCCCTGGGGATTACTGCGCTGCAAGAGGGCAGCTTCGGCTCCGGGATCGGCGATGTGCTGCGCATCGGCCGTTTCACGCTGATCGGCGACCAGCTCGATGGAGTGCTGGTGACGCCACTACTGGGCCTGGATGGCGACAATGGATTGATCGATCTGGCGCTGCTGGAAGGCAATGGGTCGGCCAATATCCGACGCAACGGACTGCTCTCCGGTGCGATCCTGTCGGGCAACAATACCGGCAACGGTGGGCTGGCGGCGCTGGGGATCCTGAACGGAAACCGCACCGGTATCGCGGACACCTTGCTGGGCGCCGCGGTGTTGTCGGGCAACAACGCCGGCCTCGGTCCGATCGGCGTCGGCGTCCTGAACCGCAACAATACCGGGCTGGGCCGTCTGCTGGGCCTGGCGGCGCTGTCCGGATCCAATGCCGGCAACGGGCCTATCGGCATCGGACTGCTCAACGCCAACAACACCGGCAATGGCAGCGGCCTGCTGGGCCTGGCGGCATTGTCCGGCAACAACGCGGGCAACGGTGGCCCGATCGGGATCAGCCTCCTCAACGGCAACAACAGCGGCAACGGCGGGCTGCTGGGCATCGCCGTGCTCTCGGGCAGCAACAGCGGCAATGGCGGGCGCTTAAGTGTGCAGATTCTCAACCGCGATCAGCCGCTCAACATCGAGATCGACGGTCGCTCGCTGCTCGATGCAAACACGCTAGCGGACATCCTCGGCAATGCCTCGGGCATGATTCCCGCCATTGACCTGCTGGGCATCGCCATCGGCGAGGGCAGCGAGCCGAAAGCGGGGTTCACTTCCAACGGGCTGCTCAATCTTGGCGTGCTCACCGGGGACGGCGCCGCCACCGGGGGACTGATCGGGGTCGGCGTGCTGGCGGGCGACGGCGCCGGGCAGGGTGATCTGCTCGGAATCTGTGTGTTGTGCGGTGACAACTCTGGCAAGGGTGCGTTGGGCATTGCCGCGCTTTCCGGCAACAACAGTGGCCAGACCGGGCCGGGCGGGGCGATCCCCGCGCTGGCAGGGGTGGCCCTGCTGTCGGGAGACAATTCCGGCACCGGGGGGGCGGTGGGTGTGGGCGTGCTCAATGGTGACAACAGCGGGTCCGGCAGCGCGCTGGGTTTGGCCGCATTGAGCGGCGATAACTCCGGAACCGGCAGCCTGGCCGGCATCGGCGCGCTCAACGGTGACAACTCGGGCAACGGGGCCCTGGGTGTGGGTGTGCTCAACGGCTCCGGCTCCGGCAACGGTGATTTCATCGGCGCAGGCGTGCTCAACGGCGATGGCTCCGGCAATAGCGGACTGCTCGCAGTCGGCGCACTCAACGGCGCCGGTTCCGGCAACGGCGGGACGCTGGCGGTCGGCGCGCTCAATGGCGCCGGCTCGGGCAACGCCGGAACGTTGGCAGTTGCAGCGCTCAACGGCGATGGCTCCGGAAATTCCGGCGCAGTCAGCGTCAGCGCGCTCAACGGTGCCGACTCCGGCAAGGCCGACACGTTGGCAGTGGGTCTGATCAACGGGCCCGACTCCGGTTCCAGTGCCGGGCTCGCGCTGGGCCTGCTCAACGGTACTTCCACCAGCGTTGATGGCCTGGTCTTGGCCGACAATACGGGAGACGAGCAGTGCACGATCATCGTGCGCGACTCGGTCAGCGGCGTGGCGCGCGAGGTCACCACCGGCTGCGATATTGCACTGGCCTCGACGCGGGCCGATCCGCGTGCGGTGCAGATTCAGGCCGTCAACATCGTCAGTGCGCCGCCAGTGCCGGTGCAGGTGACCCCCGCTGCGCCGGTGACGCCGATCGATCCGCTGTGCACGGTCATCGTGCTCGACGGTCTGGGGAACATTTCCCAGTCCGGCAAGGCCGATTGCGAGTTCCAGACCTGATCCGCAACGGCCGACAAGGTGCTGCATTCTTCGAGGACGTTGATTGCGAGCTGAATTCTGTGTCTGGCGACCGGGGGCGACGTTGCGTCACGGTGGCCTATGGCGAGGAGGCGCAAGGCAGCCAGACGCAGCGATGACGTCGCCAATCCGTTCGAACAAGCGCGCAGCACTGAACCTAGACTCGTCAGATTTTCTGCGAATGTCTGCGGCCCCCCATCAGGGGGCCGGGACTTCGACATCCAAAAATAAGGGCTGCGCGGCACCTGCCGTCTGACCCGCTCCAATTTTTCTATAACGGGAAGAGATTCATGCCTATTGCATTGCCCCCGCCGCTGCCGCCTGTGCAGGGTATCGCCGAGGAGATCCAGCAGCAGGGATCGGCCTACGTCACGGCCGAAGTTCAGGAAGTGCAGCTGCACGTCATTGGGCCCGATGTGGTGTCCAAGGACGTTCTCACGCTCGTCATCACCTCGGCTGCGACGATGTCCGATGCAGTGCGCCTGGTCCAGGGCCTGTATTACGCCGCCGGGTATCCCGGTGTGCAGGTGAGCTACGCGCTGGTGCAGCCCGACCTGTTTGTCCTGGTGAGGCTCGGTGCGGTGGCCGAGGTCGAGGCCCCGGCACCTTATGACCGATACCTGTCAGGTGTGGTCGGCGCCGACCCGCTGACCGACGATGCGCTGGAGCCGGGCCGTACCCTGGCCTCTCTGCATGCGGACCGTGCAGGCCAGACCGCCACGCCGGTCTTCAAGGCCGACGAGGACGGTCGCATGGTGCTGCGGATCGAACCTCAGGACGGCGCGCCCAAGCGCGGGTTCATCGGTGCCGAGTTCGGAAACCCCGGAAACCGCTTCGTCGGGCGCCACTTTCTGGACTGGTTTGCCTCGCATTCACTGACGACCGGGGACGACTTTCGCGCCACCGGGCGCCATGTTCTGGAAGGTCTTTCCGATGAGCCCGGTGCCGGTGGCTATCACGAGCACTCGCTCGGCTGGAGCCGCGTGACACCCTGGGGCCTGTTCGGGCTCAGCGGCCGTTATGTCGGCTATCAGCAGATCCTGGATCTTTCCGGAACGGCTCCCGAGCCGCTGGGCGGCGGCGGACTGCTCTCCTCGCTGTTGTCCCCGGTGTTCGATCTGCTGACAGGTCTGCTGGGTCCGGCCAACGTCGCAGATCCGGTGTCCTTCGACGGCAACATCCGCCAGGCCGAACTCGGCTGGACTTATCTGCTGGCGGCGGACTTCAGCAGTCGCTGGACGGTGGGTTCCAAGGTCGACTACACGCGCAAGGATTTCTCCACCACTTTCTTTGGAGAACAGACCGTACAGAGGCAGGAGTACGGCTCGGCCGAGGTGTCCACCGACTACAGCACACTGACCCATCCGCTGGGCCTGCAGACCGAGCTGGGCGGGACTCTGGCGGTGCGCTCCGGCCTGGGGGATGACAAGACCGACGAGCCCCTGACCGCGGCTGACCTGGGTTATCTGATGTATCGCGCCACGTTGAGCGCCAAGACACAGCTGCACGAGTGGGTCTCGATGTCGCTGGTGGCCACCGGCCAGGTCAGTGGCGACCGCCTGCCGGAACAGGAGCAATGGGTCATGGGCGGCGTGGGCAATCTGGAGGCCTACCTGCCAGGTGTGGCGGCGGGCGACAGCGGAGGTGTGGCGCGGTTGCAGTTCGAGCTCAAGGGTCTGAGCCTGGGCACGCTGACGGTCCGTCCGCGCATCTTTGCCGAGTACGGCGTGGCGCGTTACGAAGAACCTCTGGTGGGGCAGGCCAGCGGCACCCAGGCCATCAGTGACGGCGGCGTATCACTGGCGATGTCGTTGGGCCCCAGTCTGGAAGCCTCGGTGTCCTATGCCGAATCGATCAGTGAGGATCGGATCGAGCAGTCGGTGCTCGACCGGGCTGACGCCAACGTCTTCTTCCGCGTGGCCGCCAAGTTCTGATTCTGAAGTTCGCGTCTGGAATGTGCACCCGGCCGGCGCTTGCCCGGCCGGTGTGCTTCCGGAGCGGCGTTTCTCAGAACGGCAGCCAGGACTCCTTGCGCGTGTAGTGCAGGTAGCCGACGCTGGCGCCGGCGCGCAGACCCACGCCGGTGCGGATCGGTGCCAGCGTGATTTCGCCGCCTTTCTGATAGTTCACGCCGACGCCGGCAACGAAGTACAGACTGCCGTCGACGCCCGGATAACGCTGGAACAGGTCCTGGGTGTTGCGAAGCTTGTAGACCAGGGTCATGACCTTGGAGGCGTTGCCGCCGAAGTCCCAGCCGATGGACGGGCCCTGCCAGTACACCGGCATGGACGCGCCGTCGTTGTAGGTGAGCTGGCCGCGACCATAACGCAGACCGACCCCGATGGCGCCGCTGGCCTCTTCGCCGACGATGTAGGCCACCGGGCGGCCCTGCTCGGCGAAGACCCGTTCGATCACCTTGGCCACGCCCTCGGTGGTGTTGCCGAAGAAGTCCGAAGCGACGCTGTAGATTTCCTCGGCAGTGTAGCCGTCCTGGTTGACCGGCTGGTCGGGTGGGGGGGCAGCCTCATCGGCATGCGCGGTGGGCAACCACAGGAACATCAGAATGGGCAAGGCCAGGGCAAAGCGGGTCATGGAGGACTCCGGTCGGTAAGAATCGGGTTTGATGAAGGCTGCGACAAAGCCTGCGGCAAAGCTATGAGCCAAGCCTGAACACGCCCGGCTGCAAACAGCTCTGCTAGGCTTGAGTCCGATGATTTCCACCCGCGCCAACCTCGCCGTCGTCGGCGCCTTTGTTCTGGCGGCCATCCTCAGCCTGGTGGTCGCGCTGGCCTTCCTGGCCGGTCGCACCGGCGCCACCGACCTCTACTGGACCGAGTACGCCAATGTCACCGGCCTGAAGTTCGGATCGCAGGTGGTGTTCGAGGGCTACCCGGTGGGTCAGGTCGAGCGTATCGATCCGATGCAGGACGACGGGCAGACACGTTTTCGTGTCGAACTTTCCGTGCAGCGTGGTTGGCAGATTCCGGACAACAGCATCGCGCGACCGGTATCGCCGGGCGTGCTCTCGCCGCAGACCATCAGCATCACCGCCGGCACCAGCGGCAACCTGCTTGAGCCCGGGGATCGCATCGAGCCGGCCGGTGGCGTGGACATCCTTTCGAGCATCTCCAGCGCCGCTGGAAACTTCGACGAACTCACCGATACCGGCCTCTTGCCGTTGCTGGACAATCTCAACAAGCAGGTTTCGACCTTCGGCGAGCTGCTGGAAAGCGATCTGCGGCCGATGGTGCAGGATCTGCGCGTCATCACCAGCGCAACGGCGGAGAACTGGCCGACCATTGCGCGCGAGGCGGCGGTTGCTACCACCAACCTGGCCAAGGCCACTGACCGGGTCGATCAATTCATGTCACCCGAACGCATCGGTGCCGTGGATCGCCTGATCAAGAATGTCGACCGGACCGCCGGAAGTCTGCGCAGCGCTTCGGAACAACTCGACGGACTGCTCGAGGCCGGTGGCGATGACCTGCTGGTGGGACTGCACGAATTCCGCTACCTGACCTCGACGCTGTCGCGTTATGCCGAACCCATCGGCGAGGAGATGGACCTGACCGCCAGGAACTTCCGGGACTTCTCCCGTCAGCTTCGCCAGAATCCCGGGGTGATCCTGAGGGGAGCCGAGCGCGAACCCGATCCGCAGGCCCCGTTGCCGCCGTTGCCCCAGCCTCCATGACTCGAGCCGGTCTGTTGCTGTCGCTGCTGTTCCTGTGCACGGCCTGCAGCCGGGCGCCGGTGTATTCCGAGCGCTACTACGCGCTGGACGGCGCCTTGCCCGAGGCCACGCCGGTGATGGCCGACGCACCGGATGTCCGGGTGGAGCCGTTCGAGGCGCACGGCCTGTACACGGAGCGACAGATGCTCTACCGCCGGCCAGAAGGCGGGGGCGCCCTGGAGCGCTACGGTTACGTATTCTGGACCGAACAGCCGGCCCGCATGCTCAGCGACGGCTTGCAGAGCAGCCTGCGGTATGTGCTGGGTCAGGACAGGGTGCATACCCGCAGCAGTCGCGTACGCGCCAGGTTCGTGATCCGCCCACGTCTGCGTCGGTTGGTCATGCACCTGCACCCGGATGGCGCCCGGGCCGAGTTCGCAGTCGATTTCGTGGTCACCGACGAGGCGCGCCAGCCGCGCTTCGTGGTCGAGTTCTCGCAGGCCCGGCCATTGCCGGAACCCACCGCGGCGGCATTCGCGCAGGTCTCCGGTGACCTGGCGGCGCAGGCCACCCGCGAACTGATCGAGCGCCTGAGCGCGGCGTTTTCCGCTGCGCCCTGAGCCGGACGTCACGGTCGTCCGCGTGCGCTCGGTCCGGGTTGGCCGGGACTCGATAGGCGGCTGTTACGGGTATCGCAAAGATCGGCAATGTCGCAACCCGCGCAGTCCGGCTTGAGCGCCTTGCACACGTAACGGCCGTGCAGGATCAGCCAGTGATGTGCATCCCGCCGGTACTCTGCCGGCGTGAATTTCACCAGGCGGTCCTCGACCTGGCGTACGGTGGCGCCACGTGCCAGCCCGGTGCGGTTGGCAACTCGGAATATGTGCGTGTCCACCGCGATCGTGGGCTCGCCAAATGCGGTATTGAGAACCACGTTGGCGGTCTTGCGACCGACACCGGGCAGCTTTTCCAGCGAGTCGCGATCTCGTGGAACCTGTCCGTCATGCCGCTCCAGCAGTTGTCGGCACAGCGCAATGACGTTCTTCGCCTTGGTGTTGAACAGGCCGATGGTCTTGATGTGTTCGCGTAAACCCGCTTCGCCCAGCCCGAGGATCGCCGAGGGGGTATTGGCAACCGGGTAGAGCCTTGCAGTGGCCTTGTTGACCGACACGTCGGTGGCCTGCGCCGAGAGCACCACCGCGACCAGCAATTCGAACGGCGAGGTGAACTTCAGCTCGGTGGTCGGCGCCGGGTTGGCCGCGCGCAGGCGCGCGTAGATTTCCTGGCGCCTGGCCGGATTCATGCCGAACCGCGATCCGTTGCGTTGCCGTGTTCATCCAGGCGGTCCTGTGCGCGGGCCAGCGCAGCAGCCACCGGGTCTGGCCGGACCCGGTGCCGGCGCCTTCGCATCTCGTTTTCCCGTTCGATCTGCGCCAGACGGTGGTTGCGCGCCCGATATCGAGATCTGAACGCTTCGGCGTGTGTGAATGGCGGCGGGATGCCGGGCGCCTCGACCATCTCGATGCAATCCACCGGACAGGCCGGCACGCACAGCTCGCAGCCGTTGCAGTGCCCGCTGATGACCGTGTGCATGAGATTCATCGCGCCGACGATGGCATCGACCGGGCAGGCCTGGATGCACTTGGTGCAGCCGATGCAATCGGCCTCGATGATGACTGCCAGCGTCTGGACCGCCTTTTCGTGGCCACATGCCGGGTCCAGCGGCAAGGGCGGCCGGCCCAGGCTTTGCGCCAGTCGCTCGATGCCCGCTGCGCCGCCGGGCGGACAGCGGTTGATGTCGGCCAGTCCACCGGCCATGGCCTCGGCGTAGGGACGGCAGGCGGGGTAGCCGCAACGCGTGCATTGCGTCTGCGGCAGCAGTGCGTCGAGTCGGTCGGTCAGGGTGGCGTGCTGGTGCATGGCAGCGGTCGGCAGGGCCGCAGGCGGGCGCGCCGGATCCTTACTTCACCCGCATGCCGGCGTGCGCGCCAGAATCAGGCGACAGCAGGAAGGGGCCGCCGCGATCATCACTGGCAGCCAGCACCATGCCCTCGGACAGGCCGAACTTCATCTTGCGCGGCGCCAGGTTGGCGACGCACAGGGTCAGTCGTCCCACCAGATCCTGCGGGGCGTATGCCGCCTTGATGCCGGCAAAGACCTGGCGCTGACCGAGCGCCCCGAGATCGAGCTGCAGGCGCAGCAGCTTGTCGGCGCCACTGACCGGTTCGGCAGTGACGATGCGCGCGATGCGCAGATCGATTGCATTGAAGTGGTCGATGCCGACGGTGTTGGCAGTGTCGGGTTTCTCGGAGCTGGCCGTTGCCTGCCGCGAGGATTGGCTCGTCGCCGGCTCCGTTTCTGCCGCGGTGCCGTCCGCGGCTTCGGCGATCATCATCGCGTCGACGTTCTTCTGTTCGATGCGGGTGATCAGCGCCGAGTAGGGACGAATGGTGTGGTCGAGCAGCGGCGTCTGCAGATCGCCCCAGGTCAATTCGGGGACGTCGAGGAAATGCTCGACGCGCTGCGCGATGCCCGGCAGCACCGGCTTGAGGTACAGCGCGATCTGGCGGAACACGTTGAGGAAGGTCGTGCAGATCCGGTGCAGCGCCGTGCGTTGTTCCGGATCCCTGGCCAGCTTCCAGGGCGCGAGCTTCTGGATCTCGGCGTTGGCATCGTCGGCCATCATCATGATCTGACGCAGCGCGGCGGCGTCGTCGCCGGCTTCGTACAACAGGCCGATCTCGTCGGCCTCCGAGGCGAGGTCTTCGAACAGCTCGCGGTCGTGCATCTGTGACGCCAGGCGGCCCTCGAACAGCTTTTCGATGAAGCCGGCACAGCGGCTGGCGATATTGACGAATTTGCCCACCAGGTCGCTGTTGACGCGGGCCTGAAAGTCTTTCAGGTCCAGGTCCAGATCGTCGACGCTGCTACCGAGCTTGGCGGCGAAGTAGTAGCGCAGGGCTTCCGGTTCCAGGTGCGACAGCCAGGTGCGTGCACGCACGAAGGTGCCGCGGCTCTTGCTCATCTTGGCGCCATTGATCGTCAGATAGCCGTTGACGTGCAGACGGGTTGGCGTGCGGTGCTGAGAGCCGTGCAGCATCGCCGGCCAGAACAGACCGTGGAAATTGACGATGTCCTTGCCGATGAAGTGATGCAGTTCTGCCGTCGAGCCGGCGGACCAGAAGGCGTCGAAGTCCTGATCGTTGCGGTCGCACCACGCGCGATGACTGGCCATGTACCCGATCGGCGCGTCGAGCCAGACATAGAAGAACTTTCCCGGCTCGCCAGGAATCGGGAATCCGAAATAGGGGGCGTCGCGGGAAATGTCCCAGTCCTTGAGTCCGGAATCGAACCACTCGCGCAGCTTGGCCTTGACCGAAGGATGGGCGACGTCGCCTTCCAGCCACTGCTGAAGAAAGATCTGAAATTTTCCGAGCTCGAAGAAGAAGTGCTCGGAGTCGCGCATCTCGGGCTTGGCGCCGGACACCACCGAGCGTGGATTCCCCAGATCCGTGGGCGAGTAGGCTGCGCCGCAATGCTCGCAGTTGTCCCCGTACTGGTCGGCGGTGCCGCATCTGGGACAATCGCCCTTGATATAGCGATCCGGCAGGAACATGTTGCGCACCGGATCATAGAGCTGCTGGATCGAACGCCGCGCGATGGCGCCGCCATTCCGAAGCCGAGTGTAGATCAGCTCGCTGAGCAGGCGGTTTTCCTCGGAGTGCGTCGAATGATAGTGATCGAAGTGAACGCCGAAATCATGGAAATCCTGCGCGTGCTCCGCGCGCACCTTCTCGATGAAGGTCTCGGGCGTCACCCCGGCCTTTTCTGCCGCCAGCATGATGGGCGTGCCATGGGCATCATCGGCGCAGACATAGGTCACGTCGTTTCCGCGCAGTCGTTGGTAGCGAACCCAGATGTCGGCCTGCACATAACCCACCAGATGCCCCAGGTGCAGCGGGCCATTGGCGTAGGGCAGGGCATTGGTGACGAGGATCTTGCGGGCCATGGTCGGCGCGTCTCAGGACAATTACGGGATTATCTCACGCTCCCTGGCCGGCATCAGATCCAATTCAACGGCGGGAGGCATGGCGACGCCGCTTTCTATGCCTGTCACCACGGAGCCGCGCCATGAAATCGGTTTCCCGACCCGGGTTTGAGCAGGATCGCGCAGCTCGCGACGATGGCTGGTCAGGCGCATTCGGTTCGGGATGACGGACCTTGGCTCGAACCTGATCGGCCTGCCCGGCGGTGACTGGCGGATCGCGACGATGACTGATGAAGCGTCGACCTGATCGGAACGCACGCCGGCGCGGGACTTCCGGGGTGTGTGCCGGCCCCTTTCAAGGTGCTGCGGGACGAAAAGGTCCGTTTCGGTCAGGCCATCAGTGGCGACGAGCTACGGCGCCTGGTCGACATGATTGCAGCGCCGCTCGCCGTGCTCCGTGAGAAGGGCAGCGACACGATCCTGGTGGTGTTTGATCCGCTCGACGCAGATCGCAAGGTCAAGGTTGTGGTGCGCTTGAATTTCGCGACCAAGATCAAGAGGCCGACAGGGCGCGAGCGCGTTGTGACCAATAGCATCCGCTCGGCTGGGCGAGTCCCCGTCATCACATTGCGCAACGCCGGCCAGTACGAAGTGCTGGATGGCAGTCTGTAAAGAAGAGGGCCGTCGCGGTGGTGCGCCACTCTCCACGTACGAGTGTCCACGCTGCCAGGGCGGGATCACCCAACCGGACCGGCGACTTCCCGGTTGTCACGACGGCATAAGGTGAATATCAGATGGCTGGCACGCACTTCCGGATCGATGTCGACGATACCGCCGCGCAAGCCGAGCACAAGCGGCTGATCGACCCCGGCGAGGATGTCAGCATGCCATTCAAGATCGTGGGCGAGTATTTGCTGCGCGAAATGTGGCCCCGGCGCTTTGCCGAGAAGCGCAGTCCGGACGGGATTCCCTGGGCGCCGGTGAATGCGCTCTACGCAGCGCGCAAGCGGAGCGGTCGCGCTACCCAGGACCCCGGCGACGCCAGGAGCCGGAATCCGGCGGACCTGTTGCAACTCACCGGAGAGTTCGGCGATTACC
Organism: Panacagrimonas sp.; assembly: GCA_021773655.1. Taxonomy (GTDB): domain Bacteria; phylum Pseudomonadota; class Gammaproteobacteria; order Nevskiales; family Nevskiaceae; genus Panacagrimonas. The sequence continues at coordinate 577 of JAJFJX010000112.1, read as the reverse complement.
CGCGCTGGCAACTGGACGGCAACGCGCTGGAGTTCGGCGTCAACACGCGATGGGCCACTACCCATCAGTTCGGCGACCCGAGCCGCAACATTCCCGCTCGACCTTTCATGGGAATGGATGAGCAGGATCAAGCCGAGGCCAGGTGGATATTCGTGGCGTGGCTATTCGGGCGGTGAGGCGCCGACAGGACAGACCAGGGCGCAGGTTGAGGGGCGTTTTCAGGTCCCTTCACTGGCTTTTTTACTGCTTTTTTTTTTCAGCGTTACGCCGGTTCATTGCCGGTAATATCCGCCGATGCCAGCGTCGACACCTCGAAAATGCGAATCAAACCATCTGTCCGACGTTCTTCCGGCGTTTTCGCCCTATGTCTTTGTATACCGGGGAATCCCGCCTAATCCCGGCTCATCCCGCTTTGGATCAAAGCATGTGTCTCGATGCACGACGACCGATGAAGCCTCGACCTGATCGGGACGCACACCGGCGCGGGACTTCCGGGGCGTGTGCCGGCCCCATTCAAGGCCGGTCGGGAGCGAAGGTGGTGGGTTGCCAGGGACTCGAACCCCGAACCTACTGATTA
>JAJFJX010000111.1 GCA_021773655.1 Panacagrimonas sp. | reverse complement strand
TCGGCAACCTCGAAATGGGCCGCGCCTTGGACGCGATCCATCAGATGTAGATAGTAGGGGAGAACGCCAATAGTGAATAGCCGTTCATGAAGATCCAGCAGGACGTCCGTCCGATCATTGATCCCGGCCAGCAGGACCGACTGGTTGAGCAGGGTCCAGCCGGCGTCGCGCAGGTCCTTGCAGGCGCGGGCGACGGTGGCATCCAGCTCGTTGGCATGATTGGCGTGCAGCACCATGACCTTGTCTAGCGGCAGCCGCGCCAGGACCTTGAGCAGATCGGGGTCGATGCGCTCGGGCAGCACGATGGGCTGACGGGTATGGATGCGCACCCGCCGCAGGTGGGGGATGCGCGCCAGGCCCTCGAACAGCTCGGCCAGGCGCTCGTCGGACAGCGACAGCGGGTCGCCGCCGGAGATGATCGCCTCGACGATGGACGAATCGGCAGCCAGGCGTCGCAGGGCCGGCCCCCAGCGTTCGCGTGCCGCCAGACTCTCCGCGTACGGGAAATGTCGGCGAAAGCAGTAGCGGCAATGGATCGCACAGGCCCCGGTGGCGATCAGCAGCGCGCGACCGTGGTACTTGTGCAGCACCCCGTCCCCCAGGGCGGCGTCCAGGTCGCCGACCGCGTCGGTCCCGAAGCCGGGCACCGTCAGTGCCTCATGGGCGGCCGGCCAGACCTGCAGGAACAAGGGGTCCAGCGGGTCCCCCTTGCGCATGCGGGCAGCGAAGCCGCGCGGCACTCGCAGCGGGAAATCACCTGATGATTGACCGTCCCACCGCGGCAGGTCGGGGTCCAGTTGCAGGTAGGCAAGCAGTTCGGACGGCCGCGAAAACGCATCACGCAGCGCGCGCTGCCACGCCGGCCCGATGGGCTCGGGCGACTCCGCCGGATTCGGGGCCTGTCTTGGTTGGGGGCTTGCAGCTATCATTCGCGGCCGATTTTCACCCATTTGCAGGCCGCGCGACGGGTCGATGAGCTCGCGCCGCCACCCCACCCACTCAAGCGAGCGCTTCCTACATGGCATCCGTCAGCACCAACGAGATGAAGTCCGGCACCAAGGTGCTGGTCGACGGCGAACCCTACGCCATCGTCGACAACGAATACCGCAAGCCCGGCAAGGGGCAGGCGACCAACAGCATCAAGATCCGCAGTCTCAAGACCGGGCGCGTGCTGGAAAAGACCCTCAAGTCGGGCGACAGCTGGGAGCTGGCCGACATCGAGGAAGTGGACATGCAGTACCTCTACAGTGACGGCGAGTTCTGGCACTTCATGAACCCCGCCACCTTCGAACAGATCCAGGCGGGCAAGACGGCAGTTGAAGACGCCGCCAAGTGGATCAAGGGCGAGGAGACCTGCAAGGTGCTGTTCTTCAACGGCCTCCCTTTGTCGATCACGCCGCCGAACTTTGCCCTGCTGACCATCACCGAGACCGACCCTGGCGTGCGCGGCGACACCAGCGGCGGCGGGGGCAAGCCGGCCACGCTGGAAACCGGCGCGGTGGTCCGGGTGCCGCTGTTCGTGCAGCAGGGCGAGGTGATCAAGGTCGATACCCGCACCGGTGAGTACCTGAACCGCGCCGGCAAGTGATCGGCGCGCCGTGAGCGGGGAGGCGAGCGCGCGCTGGCGCCCCTCTGCTTCGCTCGAAATGCTCCGGGCGCGGGCGGAACTCTATGGTTCCATCCGCGCCTTTTTTGCGGCGCGCGGCGTGCTGGAAGTCGACACCCCGGTGTTGTCTTCGCACGCCACTGTGGATCGTCACATCGAATCCTTCGAGGTGCCCGGCGGCGGCTGGCTGCAGACCTCGCCGGAGTTCGCCATGAAGCGCCTGCTGTGTGCCGGCTCGGGGCCGATCTTCCAGATCGCGCCGGCTTTTCGGCGCGAGGAGTCGGGTCGCCACCACAACCCGGAGTTCCGCCTGCTGGAGTGGTATCGGCCGACCTGGGATCACACCCTGCTGATGGACGAGGTCGAGGCGCTGGCCCATCACCTCGGGATTGCCCGCGGCCGCCGCTTCGTGCGCCTGAGCTATCGGGAAGCCTTCGTGGCGTTCGCCGGATTCGATCCTCATGTCGCCGACCTGACTGCGCTGCGTGCCGCATGGCCGCAAGTGGACCTGGGCGCCGATGCGGACGACCGCGACGCCTGGCTGGACCTGTGGATGTCACATCGCGTCGGCCCGCGGCTGGGTGACCCGGACCCGGTGTTTCTGGTTGACTTTCCCGCCAGTCAGGCAGCGCTGGCGCGCGTCCGTCCCGGTGACCCGCCACTGGCCGAACGATTCGAGCTGTTCTGGCGCGGGATCGAGCTGGCCAATGGCTTTCATGAACTCGGCGACGCGCAGGAGCAACGCCGACGCTTCGAGGCCGATCAGGCCTGGCGCCGCGCCCGCCACCGTCTGGTCCCGCCGCTGGATGACAATCTGATCGAGGCCCTGCAAGCCGGGCTGCCGGCCAGTGCCGGGGTGGCACTGGGCGTGGACCGGCTGCTGATGCTGGCGCAGGGTCTGCCGGAGCTGGCCGCCGCGTTGAGCTTCGACCACCCCCGCGCCTGACCGGGGCCGGCCGCGGGGGCCCGGCCGCAGGCGATCACTGCAGCAGGATGCGCAGGCCGACGCGCACGTCGCTCAGGGTCAGCTCGTCTTCGGTGTCGTCGTCTTCGAGCGAGGTGTTGCGGTAGTCGGCGAACAGGCCGATCTGTGGCGACACCATCATCGCGATGCCGATCAGAAACTCGAAGCCGTCGGCTTCGACGTCGACATAGCCGACCTGCCCGTAGAGGTCGATGCCCGAGGACATCGGGGCGGCCGCACCCAGATGGACGCCGTAGCCGGTCTCGTCGTCCTTTTCACCCTCGATGTCGATCTCGACATTGATCACCTCGCCGAGCGCGTAGAACGGCGAACCTGGGCCGAGGCGGAACCCCGCGCCGCCGCGGATCAGCTTGATCTCTGTGTCGATCGGCTCGCCCTCGACCTCGTCGTAGCTGTTGGACTGGTACTCGCCGGCGACAAAGACCTGGGGAGTGAGTTCGAACCGGCCCTTGACGCCCAGGCCGTCGCCCTCGTCGAAGGTCGCCTCGCCGAGACCCTGAATATCGAGTTCGAACTCGGGGATGACGTAGTAGGCGTCCAGCGCCACCGCGGAGCCGGCCGCCAGGGTTGCCGAAGGGGCCAGTGCCGCCGCCATGGCCGCGGCCGCGGCCAGCCCATAGGTCCAATTCTTCATGCGTGGATTCTCCTGAGTGGTTTCGGACGCTTCTGGCGCACCGCGCATCACATCGGTTGACCGGCCTCCTTTACCCCAGGCCGCACCCCAGGCCGCTACGACCCCAAGGGGAACGCGAACAGCACCCAGAACAGGTCACCGCGCGGCGCATTGCGCACTTCGTATTCCTTGTGCCACTGCAGAATGACGGCCGCGGTCGGGCTGAACCAGAAGCTGGCCTTGGGGCCGATGGCGAGCTTGCGCAGACGGTTGCCTGGCACGGTGACGCCGGACTGCCGGTCGTCTTCGACCTGTACCGTGTAGTCGCCGCTGAAGCCGATGTCCCAGCGCAGGTCTTCGAAGGGCCGATAGGCGACGCCATAAGTGACGCCGGTCTGCTGCCCGTCGCGATATTGAGTATCGCGATTGCGGCCCTTGAACTCGTGCCCGAAGGTCAGTGATACGTCCCAGCGTGGCGTCGGCACCCAGCTCATGGCGGCGTTGATGGCACCACCGTATCGGTTGAGCATCACATCGACCCCCGCGTTCGGATCGTAATGACCCAGGGGGAGATAGGTCACCAATCCGGCCATGGCATGAATGTCGCCGAATGAGCGACTCAGGTAGACCTCGGGCCCGAAATACGACACGCCGTTGTCGAAGAACTCGCCCGCTGGCGTCTTCAGGCCGGAGTTGAGCGCTACGGCATAGCCTCCGACCGACACCTTGTAGCCATGCCAGGACTGCTCGAAGGTATACAGGGCACGCGGTGCGATCGCGATTGCCTGAGCGCTGACGCCGGGGATGCGGTTGCCGTCATTGTCGCGAATCGAGGCCGCGTCGTAGAACAGTGAATAGGCATAGAACTGTGAGGCTCCCGGCGCCGGCATGAACCCCGAATACGCCACCTGTGCACCGTGCGCGTAATAGGTCTGGCCGGTTTCGGCGGCAATCACCGGGCCTGTCGACAGCGCGGCGAGCGTCATCATCAGCGGACGTACCAGACAGCATGAACGTCGGCTGCGGCGGGCATCAGAACTCATGAGGTCTCCCTATTCATTTTTTTTGATTGGCCATGAATCTCGGCCTGAGTCGTTCCCGCGAAGGCGGGATTGACGCCGCTTTCGGCATCGGCTGAGTTTCATTTTCTATCAGGAATTTTATAGCTTTTCTGCTTTTCTGCTTTTCTGTCTTAAAGCCTGTTGCGACCAGGCTCGCCCCGACCTTGATGCGTGCGGTCATGCCCCTTCACCGTGCAAAGGCTTCAGGTTCCCGCGCCAGAGCGACCATCAGCAGCTGTGACAGGATGATTGATCCGCATTTCGATCACAAGCGATGTGATCGATTTATCTCCGCGGACGACGCCGGGCCTGTTCTTTCGAGCAGTGGTCGTTCGAATCGAAATCTTCTCTTCATTCCAGCGGCATTCGACTCCTTCCGCAATTCGTCCGCCAGCACGGTCGGGCGCGACCATCCAGTCTGACCGGACTTTCGACCGGAGCATCCCCAGCACTGTGGGTCAGCCCGTCGGCGCCCCCGAGGTCTACACCCGACCAATGCCGGTCACTTCACGAAAGCTTCACGGCTGCTGTCGAGACTCGGTCACATCGAAACACGGCCCGGAACCCCTCTGGAACCGGGCCGAAACCGGGCCTGAAAGCTTTGGGCCGGGGCTCTTTGACACTGGCTGCTGCACGCACCTGTTCGACCCCTGCGCACCGCGCAGGCTCTACCGGGCAAAAGGCCAGGGCCGAGGTTCTGACCTCCCGTGGCAAACGCGACGACAGCTTCGGCGCCTATTCCACGGTCATCGCCACCAGCCCCGGCACCGGCATTCACTCCATCCAGGACATGCGCAGGCGTGGAGGAGCTGACCATTGCCTTCGTTGACCCCGCTTCGTCTTCCGGGCATCTGGTCCCGCGCGGGTATCTGGAGTCGATCGGGCTCAATCCTGGATAAAGCTTCAGGCAGGTGGTTTTTGCGCAGAACCATCCCAACACCATCATGACGGCAGTCTCGGCCAAGGCCGACGTCGCGGCGATCTCGCGCAGCGCCCTGGACCGCTTCGTGGCGCGCGGCCGCATCAGCTCAGACGAGCGGGCTATCCTGTGGGATTCCGATGATGCACATCCGCTGGGAGCCCAATTTCGAACCCGCCGATGACAAAATCAGCGCGCTGCTCGAACATGCCGATCACACCGAGAACGGCGGTGAACCTGCTGACGCGCAACGCAGCGATTGCGCTCAACCGTGATGCGGAGCTGGGCTCGCTCGGGCCCGGCAAGCTGGCCGATCTGGTGCTGTTTGCTCCGCGCGCGGGCTACGCCGAGGTCAGTCACACCTGGGTCGGTGGCCGGCTGGTGTTCCATTTCGGTCAGGCGCTGCCGCAGGTCCGGTGCAGCGACGTC
>JAJFJX010000012.1 GCA_021773655.1 Panacagrimonas sp. | reverse complement strand
TGTGTATTTCAACCGCTCGCTCGATGCCGGTCGCACATGGCTAGCATCGGACCTTCGCGTAAACACGGATCCTCCGGGCGGAGCCAATGCCCGTGAACTTCAGATTGCAGCATCAGGTGAGTCAGTGTTCGTTGTCTGGAGAGACAGCCGTAACGGAGCCTCCGATATCTACTTCAACTCATCACAGGATGCCGGCAGTACCTGGCTATCCTCGGACCGCAGGCTCGATACGGACTTGCCCGGCTCTGACAGTTCCGGGGATCCTCGAATCGCCGCATCCGGTTCCTCTGTCTACGTGACCTGGGCTGACCATCGCGGACACCCCAACATTCCGATTCCCCTGAGGGACGCCTACTTCAACCGTTCTCTCGACGCTGGGGCTACCTGGCTGAGTTCCGACATCCAATTGAATACAGGACAGCCGGGCTCCCTCAACTATGCGAGCCCTGAGATCTGCGCCCTGGGTGACTCGGTGTTCGTGACCTGGCCAGACTTCCGCCATGGTGACTACCAAGACAACCGAAACGATATATATCTCAATCGTTCGATCGATGCTGGCGCAACCTGGCTGAGCTCTGACATTCGCGTGAGTAGAAATGCTCCCGGAGCAAACTTTTCGATCGATCCGCAAATTGCAGCCACCGGTGACTGTGTCTACGTGGCCTGGAGCGATTTCCGCGGGGGAGACACGTACATCTACCTCAATCGCTCTCTCGACGAAGGTGCCACCTGGCTCGCTTCCGACTTCTCTGTGAATACGTCCACACCATTTGGGACAGCGTTCTATCCGAAGCTCGCTGCCTCCGGTGACGCTGTCTATGTCACATGGCAGGACTATCGGAATAGCAGCAACGGAAATTTCGGCGGGCAGCACGACATCTACTGCAATCGCTCACTGGACAGGGGAGGCTCCTGGCTTACCGCGGATGTTCGCTTGGACACCGACCCACCTGGCGGGGGCGATTCACTGTTTCCGCAGATTACGGTTGCCGGAGATTCGGTGAATGTGGCTTGGGTAGATTCTCGGAGTGGCGACTGGGAGTTCTATGCCAACATTCCATTTGGTGCGCAGCCCTTTGGGGATGGAACGGCTGGATCGGGCACTATCACTCCCAGGCTCGAGGGTACAGACAGCCTCACCCTCGGCAGCATATTCACTCTCTCCGTCAGCGACGGGCTCGGTGCTGCCTTCGGCGCCATCCTCCTCGGCGGTCCCGACACCAAGACCGACATCCTCATGCTCGGTGGGTCGCTGCTCATCGACCCGATAGAGCAGATCGTCCCGATCCGCTTGAACGGCGCCGCAGGAGTACCCGGCGACGGGAGCTACTCGGTCGCGATTCCCATCCCAGACGAGAACGCGCTCCTCGGCTTCAATATCAACCTGCAAGCCCTCTTCATCGACCCCGGCGCGCCCGGTAGCGTCTCCTGGACCAACGGCGTCGAGGCCTGGATTCTGTAGGGGCTGAGTCTCTAGAGATTCTCGAGGATCTCCGCCTAGCACGACTCACCAGCGAGTCGATAATAGCTGCGTCATGGGCAACTTCATCTCAGGCGTCCTGGGCGGACTCATCGTTGGCGTGCTGCTGCTGGTCGTCAGGCCGAGCGGCCCAGCTCCCGCTAGTATCCTCGCAGGCTCCAAACCCGAAGCCATGGAGCAACGCGTCGACGAGCTCAGCGAGCAAGTCCAGATGCTGCGGGTCGACTCCGATCCCGATACCGACGCGCAGCCAGTTCGAGAGATAGTAGAGGACTCAGAACTCCGTCGGCGAGTCGAGGCACTGGAAGCTGCAATCGTCGAGCTGCGGAGACATGACAACTCTGGCGCCGATCGGCAGGAGCTTTCCGATGATCCGGACAAGGCCCGTCAGCTGATCGACCAGCCACTCGTCGATGCCGATCAAAGGTACGACCCGAGCGCGCTTGCCAGAATCCCACTACGACTGGAGTTCCTAGAGCGATGGCCCCGGCACGCACAGGCTGAGGATCAGCTCACCGACTTGGTCAGCGACTACAAGAACACCTACCAAACCAAGAGAGCCTTGGCCGCCATCGACCGCTTCGGTCCCCAGACTACTGCCCAGGCTTGGGAGCTTGATTGGCTGCGCTTGTCCGTGACGCGCAGCCATGCAGACCGGCTCGAGATCGCCATGCGACTGATTCAGAATTCCGGCGGGGCAGGGCATCGCACATACGCAATCAGATGCGCTGCAGCATCACTGGCTGAGCTTGGCAGGCGGGACGAAGCAATCGAGCTGCTTGAGGGGTTGATCGCTGAGTACGGCCGTGTCAACGGCATGGGAAGCACCGTCAGCTACGCACGGCGTCAGCGACAATCAATCCTCGAAGGCAGGTAACGAAGGGCGAGGATAGCGATCCAATTAGTCAGCCGCTGCGAAGGGAGCTCCTGGCTTTCTCGAAAACCTCGCTCGCCGTCTCTGTCTCCACAGTCCCCCCGGTCAGTTCGCTGATCCGCCGCGCTACCTCACGCGCCCAATCGCTCT
>JAJFJX010000110.1 GCA_021773655.1 Panacagrimonas sp. | reverse complement strand
GAACTTCCAGCCCGAGCTGCAGCAGCCCTTCCTGGACGTGCTGTTCCTCGATGCCGAGCGGGGTTTCGCGGTGGGCGCCTATGGCCTGTTCAAGGTCACCGAAGATGGCGGCGCCACCTGGTCGGAGCTCGATGCGCCGGCCATCCGCGAGGACGAACTGCATTTCAACGATTTGATTCGCCTGGGCAATGGCGATCTGTTCATCGTCGGCGAGACCGGCACCATGGGGGTTTCGGCCGACGGCAGGACCTGGGAGCGCCTGGAGGCGCCTTACGAGGGCTCGCTCTACGGCGCCATCGCGCGCGGCGAGCGCGGCGCGCTGGTATTCGGTCTGCGCGGCAATGTGTACGTCACCGAAGATGTGCGCGGCGGTGACTGGACCCAGGTGGATACTGGGACGGTGGCCTCCTTCTTCGGCGGAACGCGCCTGCCCGATGGCGATGCGGCGCTGGTGGGCCTGGCCGGCGAGGTCGCGCTGGTGTCGCCCGAGGGGTCGGTGCGTCTGACCCGGATCGACGCCATTGCCGGCGTCACCGGAAGCGGGACGCTGGCCGGTGCGGTGCCCTGGAACGGCGGTGTGCTCGTGGTCGGCGAGCTGGGCGTGAGCACGGTCGGGCTTTGAACCGGCGCGTGAAACCAGAACAACGGGAACCATCATGAGCGATAAGGGCGTCGGCCGCGACGAAGGCGAAATCGACAAGGGCCAGATGACTGCGGCACACAAGATCCTGAGGGTGATCGAGCCGTTGATCTTCGCCCGCCGCATGCTGACCATGGCGATCCTGACCGCAATCACCGCGGTGCTGTTCTGGCAGATGCTGCTGATCAAGCCCGATGCGGGCTTCGACAAGTCGGTGCCGCTGGAGCATCCCTACATGCAGGTGCTCAAGCAGTACATGGCCGATTTCGGCGGCGCCAACACGGTGCTGGTCGCGCTGATCCAGAAGGACGGTACGGGCGACATCTACAACGAGCAGTTTCTGAAGAGCCTCAAGCAGGCCACCGACGAGGTGTTCTTCCTCAAGGGCGTGGACCGCTCGCGCGTGTCTTCGCTGTTCACGCCGGACGTGCGCTTCATCGAGGTCGTCGAGGGCGGCTTCCGCGGCGGCAATGTCATTCCCGCCGAGTACGCGCCGACCCAGGAGATGTATGACCTGGTCAAGGGCAACGTCAGCAAGGGCGGACATGTCGGGCGCTACACCACCACCGACCAGACCGGCGCGATGATCTTCTCCGAGCTGCTGGAGGTCGACCCGGTGACCGGCGAGAAGCTCGACTACGGTCGCGTCGCCAGTGATCTGGAAGACAAGCTGCGCGGACGCTTCACCCAGCCACGCAAGTTCGTCTACAAGCTCAAGCACGACCAGGGGCCGCTCAAGGCCGGCGACGTGGTGGCCGACGGCTTCGTGCCGATCCCGGACCTCAAGCTGCGCTTCTTCACCACCTTCGAGGCGACCTACAAGGACGACGACGACCGCACACAGACCATGGAGGTCAAGGGTTCGGATGTCACCGTCGAGGAGGTCGACAACCCGCAGTACAACCCGGAGATCGACGTCCACATCATTGGCTTTGCCAAGGTGGTTGGAGACGTCATCGATGCCACCCTGGAAGTTGTCGGCTTCTTCATGTTGACGCTGCTGATGACCGGCCTCCTGCTGTGGTTGTACATCGGCCACTTCAAGCTGGCGATGCTGCCGCTGATCTGTTCGGTCACCGCCGTGATCTGGGAGTTCGGCCTGCTGCGGCTGCTCGGCTTTGGCCTGGATCCGTTTGCCATCCTGGTGCCCTTTCTGATCCTGGCGGTTTCGGTCAGCCACGGCGTGCAGTTCGTCAACGCCTGGGTCGGGGAGATTGCCGAGAACGGCCGCGACAACTTTGACGCCTCGCTGTTCACCTGGCGGCGCCTGGCCATCTACGGAACGATGGCGATCATGACCGATGTGTTCGGTTTTGCCGTGATCGGCCTGATCCCGATCGACATCGTGCGCGAGATGGCACTCAATGCGTGCCTAGGCATGCTCGCCATCGTCATCACCAACAAGTTCATGATGCCGATCTTCCTGACCTGGATCGAGGTCAAGGACATCGATGGCTTCATGGCCAAGCAGGATCGCCGGGACGGCATCTTCAACCCGCTCTGGCGCCTGATCTCGGGCATGGTCCGGCCGGTTCCGGCGGTGGTCGCCATCCTCACCATGGGCGCGCTGTTCGGCTGGAGCGTCTGGCAGGGCAAGGCGCTGCAGGTGGGAGACAGCCAGGCAGGCGTCCCGGAACTGCTGCCGGATTCGCGCTACAACCAGGACACGGCCGCGGTGGTGGCCAACTTCGCCATCGGCCTGGACATTCTCAAGGTCGTTGCCGAGACCGACCCGGAAGCCTGCGTCAAGTACGAGGTGATGGAGCAGATCGACCGCTTCGCCTGGAACATGGACAACACCTACGGCGTGCAGTCCAGCCTGTCGCTGCCGCAGGTGGCCAAGACGGTGAACTCGGCGTTCTCGGAGGCCAACCCGCGCTTCAAGGTGCTGCCGCGCAACCAGTACACCATCGTGCAGGCGATCACTCCGATTCCCACCTCGTCGGGACTGCTCAACCCGAACTGCTCGGCGATGGCGGTGTTCGTGTTCATGAAGGACCACAAGGCCACCACCATCCAGCGCGTGGTGGACAAGACCAAGGCGTTCAACCAGACCAACGCCGAGACCTTCTTCGAGACCCACGCCGACGTCGACGCCGCCTACTGCCAGGACAAGCTCGCCGCACGCCGCGCGGTGGGGACCACACGATACGAGGCGCAGAAGGTGGCGGACAGGTTCAGGAAGCGCAATCCCGAGATCTCCGAGACCGAACTCAATCAAATCCCCGGGGTGATCGAGGCCCGGGCGCGCGCGGAACAGGCTGACACTACGCTGGCCGGCTTCGACAAGCAGTGCCCGGTCAACTTCGCCCTGGCCACCGCCAATGTCGGTGTCATGGCCGCCACCAACGAGGAAGTCCACCGGCTGGAAAAGCAGATCCTGCTCTATGTCTACATCGCCATCATCATCGCGGTGTACCTGTCGTTCTTCGAATGGCAGGCAATCTTCTGCATCATGCTGCCGCTGGCGCTGGTGTCATGGATGGCGTACGGCGTCATGGCCCTGCTCGGCATCGGCATGAAGGTGGCGACCCTGCCGGTGGTGGCACTGGCGGTGGGCATCGGCGTGGACTACGGCATCTATGTCTACGCAACGCTCTCCGACGCG
>JAJFJX010000109.1 GCA_021773655.1 Panacagrimonas sp. | reverse complement strand
ATCTCGCGCGAGCTGGAGATTCCGCCTCGTCGATTGCGGTTCGAACTGGCGCGTGCCGGCACCAGTTTCTCCCAGGTCCTGGCGGATTTCCGTTTCGCGCTGGCGCGCAAGCTGCTCGCCCGCACCAGCGAGTCGGTCGAGGACATTGTCTACCTGACAGGGTTTTCCGAGCCCAGCACGTTTTATCGCGCGTTCAAGCGCTGGTCAGGGATGACGCCGGTGCAGTATCGGCAATCGCGCCGTAGCCGGCCGCTGCGGGCGATCGATCCGCTCGACTAATCCGCTCGACAAAGTGGTGCTCTGCATGGTTCGCGGACATGATTGCCAGGGGGATTTCTGTGATCGGCAAGGCGCAATGCCGATAGGCGCGATTGGGGCGTCGATTTCGAAAGAAAATTGACACGCCTCCTCACACTGGAACGTGTCGTTCCTTGCGGCGACGTGCACGGAACCCGGTGCGCTGCTGGGGTCTGATCGAGGTCGAGTACGGACGTCGCGATGCTGCCGATCCTGTGACGCTTGGCCGCTGCGCCAGCAAGACCTGACGCGCAGACTCATGGTTGGGCCCGGGGCAGGCGCCTAGTATTCGCATCTACAGGCGGGCGCACGGCGCTGCCATGGATTTCGATTACGCCCCAAGCGAGGAGATCAAGATGCGCGAATTTGCCCCCCCTTACAGCGGTCGCCGCCTGGCGCTTGCGGCGGTGCTTGCCGCCGCGCCGGCACTGACCTGGAATGCGGTCCAGGCCGATCCCTCAAAGCTCGGTACGGAGCTGACGCCCGTCGGCGCTATTCGCGCCGGCAATGCCGATGGCTCGATTCCTGAATACACCGGCGCCAGCAACTTTCCGGAGGACATGAAGACCTGGACCCCCGAGCACCTGGAGAGTCTGCGCACGCAGGACGCCAAGAAGCTCGAGGCCGAGTTCCGGAAGGCGATCAAGCCCGAACTGCTCAAGCCGTTCGACACGGTGACCAAGGGCAACATGGCCAAGTACGCCGACAAGCTCACCGACGGGCACAAGGCGCTGCTGGAAAAGTATCCGACCTACAAGATGCCGCTGTTCAAGAGCGTGCGCACCGGCTTTTTCCCCAAGGAGATCGAGGACGCCACGATCAAGAACGCGTCCACCGCAAAGCTCACCGGCACCGACCTGGTGACTGGCGCGAGCATCGGTTTCCCGTTTCCGATTCCCAAGAGCGGCGCCGAGGTGATCTGGAATCACCGCATGAAGTACCGGGGCAACGCGGTGACGCGTTACAACAACCAGGCCATCGTCAAGCCCGACGGCAGCTACCAGATCACCAAGCTGACCGAAGAGGTGAAGTTCAAGTACGCAAACTTCAAGGACCCGGCCGGCCCCGACAACAAGTACCTGCTGATGTACCTGTCGGAAACCATCTCGCCGCCGCGCGTGGCCGGCCAGCTCACCCTGGCACACGAGCTGATCGGGCCTGACGCCGGCTCGGGCCGTGCCGCCTGGATCTTCTCTCCGGGCCTGGGACGCGTGAACCGCGCGCCGGACGTCGGTTACGACAACCCGGCGGTGGGCACCGACAACGAGCAGTATTTCGATCAGATCGACGTCTTCAACGGCTCGCTGGACCGCTACGACTGGAAGCTGATCGGCCGCAAGGAGATGTACATCCCGTACAACTCCTACCAGATGAACTCGCCGCTGGTGAAGTACGAGGACATGCTCAAGCCCTTCCACGTCAATCAGGACAACGCCCGCTATGAGCTGCATCGCGTCTGGGTGGTGGAGGCCAACGTCAAGCAGGGTGTGCGCCATAACTTCGCCAAGCGCGTGTTCTACGTCGACGAGGACTCCTGGTCGATCGCCGCGGTGGACTGCTACGACGGACGTGGCGAGCTGTGGAAGGTGCAGGAAGCGCACCTGATCACGGCGCCCTTCGTGCCGACCGTGACCGGTTCGCCGGAGATCATCTACGACCTGCAGAGCACGCGTTACTTCGTGACCGCGCTGGCCAACGAGGACAGGATCTCCGACTTCCACGCCTCTTTCGACGACAAGGAGTTCGAGCCCGCGGCACTCAAGCGCAAGTCGCGCACCCGCTGAGCCACGACGCCATCGCACCATTCCGACGCCGGGCCCCGTGCCCGGCGTTGTCGTTGATGCCTCCATCCGGCACCGCGGCGCGTAGAAGTCGGGTCCAGGCGAGGGCTGGCATGCGCATCCATCTTCTGATTCCGCTGTTTGTGGCCACCGGCCTGGGCCTGGCCGGCTGCGGCCTGGGCAGCACCAACCTGCGGCCGGCCGGTGGTGAGCTGGCGGCCTGCCAATCCGGTCCGCACTGCGTGTCCTCGGGCAATCGGGAGCCGCGCCATGCCATTGCACCGATCCGTTTCGAAGGCCCGCTGCCAGCGGCGCGCGAACGCCTGCTGGCCGTGCTGCGGCAGACACCGCGGGTGAAGGTCGTGCTGGCGACCCCGGACTACATTCACGCGCAGGCCACCACCCGCTGGATGCGCTACGTCGACGATCTCGAGTTCCTGCTGCGCGGCGACCTCATCGAGTTGCGCGCTTCCAGCCGCATCGGCTACTACGACTTCGAGGTCAATCGTCGGCGCCTGGAGGACATCCGCGAGCGCTTCGCCATCCACGCCGCGCCACCCTGAGGTTGCGCCCGCACCAGAACGACAAGGGGGAGACACCATGGCAAAGGGCAGCCCGGCGGCGGTGACGGAGAACCCTGCTACCTACCCGGCACGACCCTACGCCTGGATGGTGGTGGGGCTGCTGACCTTGGCCTACGTGGTCTCCTTCATCGATCGCCAGATCCTGAGCCTGCTGGTGGGGCCGGTGCGCGCGGACCTGGGAATCTCGGATACGCAGATGAGCCTCCTGATGGGTTTTTCGTTTGCGCTGTTCTACACCCTCTGCGGCATCCCGCTCGGGCGCCTCGCGGACAGCTGGAGCCGACGCTGGATCGTCACCCTCGGCGTGATGTTCTGGAGCGCCGCCACCGCGGCCTGCGGAATGGCGCAGCACTACTGGCACCTGTTCCTGGGCCGCATCGGAGTGGGGATCGGAGAGGCCGCCCTGTCGCCGTCGGCGTATTCGCTGATCGCGGACTACTTCCCGCCCGAGCGCCGCGCCACCGCGATCAGTGTCTACGGCATGGGCATCTTCATCGGCGCCGGGCTGGCCTACATCCTGGGTGGCCTGATCGTCGGTCTGGCGGCGGAGCGCGGCGAGGTTGTACTGCCGCTGGTGGGGGCCACCCGACCCTGGCAGGTGGTGTTCTTCGCCCTTGGCAGTGTCGGGCTGATTTTCGCCTGGGGCCTGCTGCTGATCCGCGAGCCACCGCGACGCGGCACCCTGGGCCTGGGCACCATCCCGCTGCGCGAAGTTCTGGCGACCCTGATGCAGCACCGGCGCACGGTGCTGCTGCACAACTTCGGTTTTGCGCTGATCGCGCTGGCATCGTATTCGGCCAACGCCTGGCTGCCGTCGGTCTGGCAGCGCGTCCACGGCTGGCCGATTCGAGACGTGGGCCTGATCTACGGCAGCGTGGTGGCGGTGTTCGGCGCCATCGGCATCGTGTTCGGCGGCTGGCTGGCAGACCGCTGGAAGGCCCGCGGAATGTCCGACGCCACGCTGCGCGTCGGGGCCATCGCCGCCGGCTGCGGGTCGCTGCTGGCGATCAGCGTGGTACTGATGCCCAGCGGCGCGGCGCTGGCGTGGATGGTGGTGCCGCTGACCTTCTTCTTCAGCATGCCGTTCGGGGTGTCGGCCAGCGCCATTCAGGACCTGATGCCCAACCGCATGCGCGGACAGGCCTCGGCCATCTACCTGTTCGTGGTCAATCTCGTCGGCCTGGGAATCGGCCCGACCGCGGTGGCGCTGCTGACCGATTACGCATTCGGTGACGACCGCATGGTGGGCTGGTCGCTGGGTATCGTGATGGCCGCTGCCCAGGGGCTGGCGTGCCTGTTGCTGTGGCGAGGCTGCGCGCACTACCGGCACAGCCTGCGCCAGATTCACGGAACCGGCTGAGCCTGTGGCCGCCCACGATCCTGGCCAGCAGGTTCAGATCAGCGCGACACCGCTGGTGAGGCGGTTCTTCTTGCTGACCAGGTCCTTGAAGTCCTTGACCGGCGTGCGGGCCTCGACCTTGAGGATATGCCGGAACTCGCCGCTGGCCGGCTGCACCTTGGGCTTGACCGTCCACACCGCGTAGCAGCCGTCGCCTGGCGTGCTCACCAGCCCGAACACCGACAACGAGGACGGATCGGAAATCAGGCCCGACTTCATCAGGTCGGCAATGATGGTGAACTGGGCGGCGCCGTCGACTGCATCGGTGAACGGCTTGAAGTACTGCACGAATCGATGGGTGGCCTTGCTGTGTTGCTGCTTGGCTTCGCCG
>JAJFJX010000108.1 GCA_021773655.1 Panacagrimonas sp. | reverse complement strand
GCCGGCGCGGCCGGCGCGGCAGTAAGCGATGAGTTCAGGGCGCGAGCCGCGGCGACCTCACTGGACTGGCTGGCGGCGTCGGGATCGCTCAGCTTGCGCTCGCGGATCTGGCTGGTTTCGGCGGATTCCGGTTCGGCCTTGGCGGCGACCGGTGGGGCTTCGGCGCCGAAGTCGGCCCGGGCATGCTGCTCGATCAAGGCGCCGGCGCCGGCCGCCGTGTCGAGCTGCGGATACAGGCTCAGGCGCGCCTGCTGCACGGCGAACGGCAGTGCCACCAGCACCAGCAGGGCAGCAGCGGCCCAGCGGTAGGCCCACAGCAGCCGGCGCAGCCAGCCGTTGCCATCGAACGTGGCCGGCACCGCGCGCAGCAATGCGACGGCCGCGATCAGATTGAGCCACGCATAGCGGGGCGCGCCGGGCTCGTGCCAGGTCAGGGCCAGCGTCAGCAGCGTCAGTGCGGCCGCGCCGGGACCGAACAGGCGCAAGCCGGCAATGGCCGCGACCAGTACCAGGAACAGGTCCAGCAGGGTCCAGCGCGACAGCCAGGTATCGGGGACGTTGTCGCTGCCGGGGGCCGCGATCAGGCGCCACGCCGGAGGCAGGTGCAGGGTGGTGTCGACGCCCTGCAGGTCGGCGTGCCAGCCACCCGCCGGCAGGCGCCGGGTGCCCAGATTGATGCGGCTGTCGGCAACCAGGTCCAGCATGCCGTTGCGCACCTCGACCCCGACCCGGTCCTGTTCGGTGGTGATCAGCTGCGGCCTGCCGTCGACCAACACCTGGCCGAGCGCGATCGGTGCCTCGGCGTCGAGCCGCCAGCTATGGCCGAGGCGACCGCGCAGATGGTCCTGCACCGTGTAGCCGCCGCCGTCGAAATCAAGCCACAGTTGACGTTGCAGGTGCAGCTGGTCGGGGACGGTGTCGGCGCTGCCGCGACGGGTCTGCGCCAGTTCGAGCACGGCGCCGGGCGCAGCGGCGAATGCCGGCAGTTCGGCCCATGGGTCCGGCACCCCGGTCTGGCGCGGGTCCAGGGGTGGCATGCCGCTGACCTCGATCACGCGCAGCTCGGGATGCATGCGCAGCGACCACACTTCCTGTGGCGCCCAGTCCCCACCTGCGTCCGGAGACGGCGCCCTCAGCTGTGTCAGCGGCGCCAGGCTGCGCGCCACCAGTTCGAGCGTCCACTGTCCCGGGCGCAACTGCACGCGCAGGCGGCCGTCGGCCTCCAGTCGCGCCGGCAGGCCGCCGCCAAGGCTCAGTGCCTCCAGTTGTGCGGGCAATGCCGGGCCGAGCAGCACCTCGCGCGGCTCGCCGCCAGCCTCGATCTGGATGCGGGTGACGACCTGGGCCGGGATGTCGTCGTCGATCAGCCGATACACCCGCAGATGCAGGCGGTCGGCCTGGGCCCTGGGCTCTGCGGTGGCGGCACGGCGGCCCAGCCACAGGCGATGACTGCGGTCGCGCAGCGGGTGGTCGACCTGGCGGCCGCCGACTCTCAGGTGCAGCACGCCAGCGCCGGCCGGCAGGCGCAGTGATTCGGGCAGGGTTGTCCACCTCAGGCTTCCGGTGACGCGGTACTGGCCGGGGTCGAGCCAGATCGCGGGCACGTTTCCGCGGTCCAGCACCGAATGCGCCTGGCCGTTGACGCGGACCTGCTGCGGCCAGCGCGCCGACTCTCCCGGCAGCTCCAGCCAGCCCGGAGACAGCATCACGGCCTCCATCTCGAAGCGGGCGCCTTCGGAATCCGCATCCAGCTCCAGTCGCGCCGGCCAATGGCACAGCCGTCGCTGGACGTTGTCCGGCGTCGGCGCGCAGAAGCGCTGCGGCTGATCGTGCAGGACCCAGTCGACCCACGGGCGCAGCGGCTCCGGAACGGCCGCGGGGGCCAGGGGCGCGGCCGCGGAGCGCCCGCTGCAGAACAGGATCAGCAGCAGGACCAGGACCAGGGTTCGTTGCATGGGAGTGTCCGCTCGGGTGTTGCGTTGCTTGAACGCGTTCCTGCCGGCAATGGGGTTGCGCGATGCCGACGCAGGATCGTCGCGCGCCGGCTCATGTCCGGGCCAGCGCCTGATCGAGGTCGGCCCGCAGATCATCGACATCCTCGATGCCGACCGAAAGCCGGATCAGCGCCTCACCGATGCCCAGCCGTGCACGCAGATCGGGCGGCATCGCAACGTGACTCATGCTCGCCGGGTGGCCGATCAGGCTCTCCACGCCACCCAGCGACTCGGCCAGTGTGAACAGCTCGGTCGCCGCCAGCAGGCGCTGCACCCCGGCGAGCTCGGCCCGCAGCTCCAGCGCCACCATGCCGCCCTGGCCGCGTGGCATCTGCCGTTGCGCAAGTTCGTGTTGCGGGTGGGATTCGAGCCCGGGGTAATGGACCCGCGCAACCCTGGGATGGGCCTGCAGCCAGCCTGCCAATGCCATTGCATTGTCGCAGTGACGCTGCATGCGCAGCGCCAGGGTACGCGCGCCGCGCAGTGCCAGATAGGCATCGAACGGCCCCGCGACGCTGCCGACCGCGTTCTGCAGGTAACGCACGCGCTGGCCGAGTTCGGCGTTCTCGCCGACCACGACCACGCCTCCGACCATGTCGGAATGCCCATTGAGGTACTTGGTGGACGAATGCAGCACCAGGTCGATGCCCAGTTCGAGCGGACGCTGCAGGCAAGGACTGGCAAAGGTGTTGTCGACCACGCTGATCAACCGGTGCTCGCTCGCGATCCTGGCGACCTCCGCAAGGTCCACCAGGCGCAGCATCGGGTTGGTCGGCGATTCCACCCAGACCATGCGCGTCTCGGCCCGAATCGCACGCCGCAGGTTGTCCGGGTCGCGCAGGTCCACGAAGCTCACCTGCAGTCCGCTGCTGCGCTGGCGCACTCCGGTCAGCAGGCGATAGCTGCCGCCATAGAGATCCTCGCTGACCACCACATGGCTGCCGGCGTCGAGCAGTTCGAGCACGGTCGCGGCAGCGGCCATGCCCGAGGCGAACGACCACGCACGGGTGCCGGACTCCAGTGCCGCGACGCAACGTTCCCAGGCGAACCGCGTCGGGTTGTGCGCGCGACCGTACTCGAAATGGCTGTCCCGGCCAGGCGTGTTGCGCGCGTAGGTGGAGGCCAGCGAGATCGGCGGCACCACCGCCCCGGTGTGCGGGTCGGGTTCGGCGCCGGCGTGGATGCAGCGGGTGGCAAAGCCAAGCGGGTCACGCATCGGGAACGTCTCCGGGGTCCGGCCGCGATCAGGGTAGCCGATGGCGCGCCCATCGCCTTCGGCTTGTCAGTGCCCGCCGCCCCTGCGCACCATGGGTGGCCGCGGCAGCCCGACGTCGCGCCGCCCCCCGAGCCGCCCACCCGAGCCGCCCCGCCCGATGAACGCAGACCCAAGCCACCTGATCTGGATCGACCTGGAAATGACCGGGCTGGTCCCGGAACGCCACCGCATCATCGAGATCGCGACGCTGATCACCGACCAGCACCTGAATCCGCTGGCCGAAGGCCCGACGCTGGCCGTGCACCAGTCGGACGACGAACTCGCCGCCATGGACGAGTGGAACACGCGACAGCACGGGGGCTCGGGGCTCGTGCAGCGGGTGCGCGAAAGTCTGCTCGACGAGGCCGAGGCGGAAAGCCGGACCCTTGAGTTCCTGCTGCGCTGGGTGCCGCCGGGGGCCTCTCCGATGTGCGGCAACTCGATTTGCCAGGACCGCCGGTTTCTCGCCCGCCACATGCCGCGTCTCGAGCAGTTCTTCCATTACCGCAACCTCGACGTCTCGACCCTCAAGGAACTCTGCCGGCGCTGGGCACCGGCCGTCGCGGCCGGGTTTTGCAAGACTTCCACGCACCTGGCGATGGACGACATCCGGGACTCCGTGGAGGAGTTGCGCTACTACCGCCGGCACTTCATCGGCATGTCCGAAAACGGCTAGAAATTTCTGCAGAAGGCCTTGAAACGCGCGCTGGTGCATCCAGTCTGTGAGGCGTGCGGCGACGTGCCGCGAACCTGCAGAAACCGGAGGCGACCATGACGCTCGTCAGCTATCAACCGCAAACGCAATCCCCCAGCCGTTATCAGCCCTGGTCGCTGCACCAGGAGCTGATGCACGAGATGAACCGCTTCTTTGATCGCGTCGGCGCCAACGACGCCTCCAGTGGCGCCACCGCCGACTGGGCGCCGGGCGTCGACATCGAGGAGTATCCCGACCGCTTCGTGCTCCACGCCGACGTCCCCGGCGTGGATCCGGCCAGCATCGAGGTGACGCTCGAAAAGGGCGTGCTCACGCTCGCCGGCAGCCGCGAGGCCGAGGTCGGCAAGGACGGCGCGGAACGACGTCGCAGCGAGCGGCCGGCCGGCCGTTTCCATCGACGATTCACGCTGCCCGACACGGTGGACTCCGATGCGGTCAGTGCCAGCGGCCGCAACGGCGTGCTGGAAGTGGTGATCCCCAAGCGCCCGCAGGTGCAGCCGCGACGCATCGCCGTCAACGCCTGAACCGGGCCGCCGGTGCCGCCGCCGCGCGTTATCTCAGGGCGGCGGCACCGGGTTGCGGGGCGCCTCGCCGGCCAGCACGCGGATCACCTCCTCGACCGTACGCAGGCGTAATTCCTCGACCGAGGTCGGTGACGAGAACGCGATGTGCGGCGTGGCGATGACCTGCGGGTGGGCCACGATATCGGCCGGTGGCTCGGGCTCGCCCTCGACCACGTCCAGGGCGGCGATGCCCGGCCGTCCCAGGCGCAGCGCATCGAGCAGGGCGGCGTTGTCGACCAGGCCGCCGCGGCTGATGTTGATCAGCAGGCTCGACGGCTTCATTTTCGAAAACGCGCGCGCGCCGAAGATGTGCCGCGTGTCCGGTGCCAGCGGCAGCAGCACGATGATGGCGTCGGAGTCCGCCAGCAGCGTGTCGAAGTCCACCCACGCGACGTCGGCCGGGTGGTCCGGCGCACGCGAGCGCCCGTAGGCCAGCAGACGGCAGCCGAAGCCCCGCAGCTTGCGCGCCACCATGCGGCCGATGCGGCCAAACCCGGCGATGCCGACGCTCAGCGTGCGCATCCGGCGCGGAGTGGGTCTCGAAGGGTCCCACAGGCCGCGTTTGACGTCGCGATCATTGAGCGTCACGCCGCGTGCCCAGTCCAGCAGCAGCGCGATGGCGTGGTCGGACATTTCTTCGACGCAGTAGTCCGGCACGTTGGTGACCACGGCGCCGCACGCGGCCGCGGCGTGACGGTCGATGTTGTCCAGTCCCACGCCGATGCGCGCCACCAGTTCCAGGTCCGGGCAGGCCGCAATGGCGCGGGCATTGACCTGGGCCCAGCAGGTCATGATCGCGCGCGGCTGGTGAGTCCGGCACAGCGTTTCGATCACCTGCGCCGGCGCTGCCGCCTTGGGCCCCGCGATCAGTTCAAGCCCGACCGCCGCGAGCCGCGCGTGCTCCAGTTGCGGGTCGCCCCAGGCGTAATCCGTGAGCAATACCCGGTTCCTGTTCTTCATCATTCTCGGATCGTGTGTCGACTTCGCTGTCGTCCCGGGACGCGCAACCGCTGTGTTCAGAGGTTCGCGGGTTGGGTTCCTGGCCTGCCTGATGTCATCGCGGTGCCCTGCGCCAAGGCGCATTCTGACGAACAGCGGGCGTCCAAGGCATCTGCAACTGCATCTGCAGCCGGGCTCCGGGCGAAAGCCGGCCCAGCCCGGCCCGGTGTCCGACCCCCAGGCCGATGCCGGTCATCCGGCACGTCTGAGCAGCACGTAGATCGCCCCGCTGCCGCCATCGTGCGGACGGGCGCTGCAGAAGGCGTGGACGTCGCGAACCTTGCGCAGCCAGCCGTCGAGCTGGCGTTTGAGCACCGGGCCGGAATTGGGAGAACCCTTGCCCTTGCCGTGGATGATGCGCACGCAGCGCCGATCCAGATCGCGGCAGCGCGTCAGGAACTGCGCGACCTGCTCGCGTGCGCGATCACGGTTCAGGCCGTGCAGGTCGAGTTCGGCTTCGAGCCGGTACCCGCCACGACGCAGATGGCGCAGCACCGATTCCTGCACCCCGGGCGCCCGGTAGCTCAGCGTCTCGCCCGTTTCGAAACTGTCCGGGTCCGGTCCGCTGAGCAGTTCGTGCAGGACCTCGGCCTCATCGGCGGCGCTGTGCCGAGGCTCCGGCGGCGGCGGTCTGGGTCGTGCCGATTCGCGCTGACTCGGGACGCGCCGCGACACGTCGCCCATGGCGGCGCGGAAAGCCTGGACATCGTCTTCTGGCGGTGCGGGGCACATGCGCAAGGTCCGGCAGTGGGGCAGACGCGGGCAGGTGCAGGACACTGCGAGCCGCGGGCGACATCGGAATGATAGGCGCGGAGCGCTAAACTAGGGGGGTGCGGCACACTTGCTTGCTCGAACGTATTCGCGGCGTCCTGTTGCGCCTGGCTGCGTTGTTCCTCCTCGCCATAGGCCCACCATGACTCGTCGTCGCGCCGTGCCAGACACGAAGATCCGCTTGCGCACCAGGTCTTCTGATTGCGGGTCGCCCAACCAGCGGTTCAGGCCGTAATCCATCCCATGCGTATCCTCCTTTCCAATGACGACGGCTGCACGGCGCCGGGCCTTCTGTGCCTGCGTGACCACCTGCGCGAACACCATGACGTCACGGTGGTGGCGCCGGATCGCAACCGCAGTGGTGCCAGCAATTCTCTGACCCTGTCGCGGCCGGTGCGGGTGCAGACCCACGCCGACGGCACGCACTGCGTCGACGGCACCCCGACCGACTGTGTCCATCTGGCGCTGACCGGGATGCTTGATCCGGAGTTCGACATGGTGGTCTCCGGCATCAATGCCGGCGCCAACCTGGGCGATGACACGCTGTACTCCGGCACCGTGGCGGCGGCCATGGAAGGCCGCTTTCTGGGCTACTCGGCGGTGGCGCTGTCCTGTTGCGCATCCACGCCGCAGCATTACGACACGGCGGCGCAGGCCGCATTGCGCATCGTGGCTCGACTGCGCCACGACCCGCTGCCCGGCGACACCATCCTCAATGTCAATGTGCCGGACGTGCCCTGGCAGGCGCTGCAGGGCTTCGAGGTCACCCGCCTGGGCAGCCGCCATCGCTCGGAACGGGTGATTCCGGCCCGCGATCCGCGCGGCCGGCCGATCTGGTGGATCGGCGCCGCCGGCGGCGAGGGCGGCGCCGGTCCGGGCACCGACTTCCATGCCGTCAACCAACATCGGGTGTCGATCACGCCTCTGCTGGTCGACCTCACCCGCCATGACTCGCTGGAGCGCCTGTCGGCGTGGGCGCGCGAGCTGTGACCGACGTCGTGCGTCATCACCACAGCCGCGGTCTGGGCATGACCTCGTCGCGGGTGCGCGACGCCCTGGTCGAGGAACTGCGGCGCCAGGGCATCGCCGACGAGCGGGTGCTCGAAGCCATCGGCAAGGTGCCGCGGCATGAATTCGTCGAAGAGGCGCTCAAGTCCGAGGCCTACCGCAATCGCGCGCTGCCCATCGGTCACGCGCAGACCATCTCGCAGCCCTACACCGTGGCGCTGATGACCGAGGCCCTGCTCGGCGGCGGCTCGCCGCGGCGCATCCTCGAAGTCGGCACCGGCAGCGGCTATCAGACCGCAGTGCTGTCGCACCTGGTCGAGACCGTGTTCACCGTCGAGCGCATCCGGGCGCTGACCGAAACGGCGCGCACGCGGCTGGCGACGCTGGGGTATCGCAACGTGCATTTCGGCTACGCCGACGGCACGCTGGGCTGGTCGCCCTACGCGCCCTACGACGGCATTCTGGTCACCGCCGGCGGCAGTGAGGTGCCAGCGGCGCTGGTCGATCAACTGGCGCCGACCGGACGCCTGGTGATTCCGGTGGGGCCACCTCAGGCGCAGTCATTGCGGGTGGTCGAACGCAGGCCGGGCGGAGGCACCCGCGAGCGCGATCTGGGTGCAGTGACCTTCGTGCCGCTGCTCAGCGGCAAGATCTGAGCGGACGGTTCTTCACGTACACAGGTGCGCCGGCGCAACCGGCATTGACACCGGTCTGGCTTGATTTTCGGGGAGTGGAAGCGGCGCATGGACGCATTCGGAACCTGGCTCAACGGCATCCTGGCGCACCTGGGATATGCCGAGATCGCGCTGCTCATGGCGCTGGAATCCACGCTGGTCCCGATCCCTTCCGAAGTGGTGATGATCCCGGCCGGCTATCGCGCCGCGCAGGGCGAACTCAATCCCTGGCTTGCGACCCTGGCCGGCGGGCTGGGGTCCCTGGGAGGCGCCTGCTTCAACTATCTGATGGGGCGCTATGTGGGGCGCGCGTTCGCACTGCGGTTCGGCAAATATTTCCTGGTCAGCCCGAAGACCTTCGCAGACGCCGAGGCGCTGTTCCTGCGCAACGCGAACATGGCGACATTCGTCGGGCGTTTCATTCCCGGCATCCGCCATCTGATTTCCATTCCGCCGGGCATGTTCGGCATGGCGCTGGCGCCATTCGTGCTTCTCACCGTGCTCGGCGCCACACTGTGGTGCGGCGTGCTGGTGGCCCTGGGATATTTCTTCGGCGAACCGGTGGTCGCGGCGGTGGGTCAATATACCCACGAGGCCGGCATCCTGGCGCTGCTGGCCTTGCTGATCTTCGTGGTGTGGTTCATCTACAAGCACCGAAAACCGGCACCGGAGTACTGAAGTCTTGAATCTGGATTGGTCGCACCTTCGACGGATCAGCCCGCCGGCCCCGGCGCGGCTGACGGGCCTGGTGCTGTGTCTGGCGCTGGGCGGATGTGCCAGCCTGGTGAGCTGGGGCCCGCCGCCGGAGCGCGAAACACACAATCAGCAACTGCCCCCTCTGCGTCCGGAACGCCCGGTGGGGCCCGCCGACTACATGGTCCAGCGCGGCGACACCATGTATTCGATCGCGTTCCGCCACAACCTGGACTACCGGGAGCTGTCGCGCTGGAACGATGTCGGCTCCGACTACCTGATCCGGCCGGGACAGGTGCTGCGCCTGAACCCTCCCCAGCAGGTGGCACTGGTCGAAGGCGACGTGGTGTCCTATCCGACGCCGGATGCACCACCGCCGCGCGACAAGCCGGTGCCGTTGCCGGTGGAATCGCCATCGATCCCGGTGGTGCCGGGCGCGGCGCCGGTGCCGCGCAGGCCCACCATTGTCGCCCACGCACCGCCGCCGCCGAGCACGCCGGTGGTGGCGCCCGAGGTGCCACCGCCACCTGTGATCACCAGCGAATCGGGTGGCCCCTACAGTTGGGGCTGGCCTACCGACGGCACCATCGTGCGCGGTTTCGACCCCGCGTCCGGCTCCAAGGGCCTGGACTTCGCCGGCAAGACCGGCCAGCCGGTGATGGCCGCCGCGCCCGGCAAGGTGGTCTACAGCGGCTCGGCGCTGAAGGGCTACGGCGAGCTGATCATCATCAAGCACGACGATCTCCGGCTGTCGGCCTACGGCTACAACCGCAAGCGGCTGGTCTCGGAAGGCCAGATGGTGCGTGGTGGCCAGCAGATTGCCGAACTCGGCCTGGGGCCGGAGAACAAGCCGGTCCTGCACTTCGAGATCCGCGAGCGCGGCAAGCCGGTCAACCCGGTGAGCTATCTGCCGTCACGCGCTTCGCGCTGAGCCCATAATCATCGCTGTCTGAACCTGATCGGTGCCCGCCATGGATCCTCTGGACACGCCCCAGCGTGATGTGCCGCCGTCCCGTCGTTCCCGCCGCCAGGCGGAGAGCTCGGGAGGCCTGTGGATGGTGATCGGCATCGGCGCGGTGATGCTGGTCGGCATTCTGTACCTGCATCGGGCCGATTTCGGCATCGGCCCTGGCCCCGGGGACGTGCAGCGCCTCGACGATGGCGGGGCCACCGCCGACGCCGGCCTGGACCCGACGATGACGCCGGACGGGCGCGCCATGCCCGGCATGGCCGCGCGCAAACCGGTGGATGACCCCAAGCTGCAGATGGCAGCGCCGCTGCAGGAAGAACGCTATGCGGCGCCGGTGACCCATGTCACCGTCACCGAGGCCTGCCGCGCGCTGGGCAAGTCGCGCAGCGAGTTGCGCGCCGAGCTCAAGAAGTCACAGGCCGCGGGGCGCAAGGCGGAGCTGCAGGATGAGCTCGACTACGTCGAGAGCCGCGGCACCCAGCGCGGCTGCTGGAGTGGTGGCGCGAGCTGAGCGCCTGCCGACTTCGGCATGATTCCCGCCTGAAGGGTCAGGGCAGTCGCTGCAGGAAACCGATCACGCCCTGATTGAAGGCATCGTTGCGATCCCCGGCGACCATGTGCGCGGCCCCGGCGACCTCGAAGACCTCCAGTTGCGCCAACCGTGCCTTGAACTCGGCGACGCCGGCATCGCTGACGATGTCGCTGTTCAGGCCGCGCACCAGCAGGGTCGGCACGGCGATGCCGGCACAGGCCGCAAGCAGGCGGTCGGTGAAGCTCGGCGGCTCGGGCTTTTGCGGCTGATCGAGGATGCGCGGATCCCAGTGCCAATGAAGCCGGCCGTCGTCGCGAAGGCGCAGGTTCTTCATCAGGCCGCCGGGGTCCTTCGGGCGCGGGCGGTGCGGGTAGTACATCGCGACCGCGTCGGCCGCTTGCTCGACGGTGGCGAAGCCGTCGGGGTTTGCGCGCATGAAGGCGCCGATGCGCTGGCCGCCATCGACCTCCACGCGCGGCACGATGTCTACCATCACCAGCGCACGGGCAATCGGCGCGGCACTGTTGCCGACGGCAAACAGCGAGGTGGCGCCGCCCATCGAGGCGCCGACCAGTACCGGCGGGGCAGGTAGGGTCGCGATCACCTCAAGCAGGTCGGCGGCCAGATGTTCGAGCCGATAATGCCCTTGGGGTGACCAGTGGCTGTCACCGTGGCCGCGCGCATCGAGGTTGATGACGTGATAGCCATGGGCGATCAATTCCCGCTGCGCACGTCCCCAGGAATGCCGGGTCTGGCCGCCGCCGTGGAGCAGGATCACCGCCGGTTGGCCCGGCTCGCCACCGACGTCGGCACACAGGCTCAGGCCGTCCGCGCCGGCGTAGCGACGGGTCTCCAGCGGCTCGCTTGCCGGGCCTTTCACCGTTCCCTGCACCGTGCCGGTCAGCTTGCGCGGCGGCCGGCCTGCGCCAGAAGCTCGCGGCACTCGCCGACCATGCGCTCGATCAGTTCGGCGCAAGTGGGGATATCGTCGATCAGGCCCACGCTCTGGCCGGCCCAGATCAGGCCGACCTTTTCATCGCCGGTTTCCAGTGCGACGCGACCCTTGGCGCCGGACACGAGATGCTGGATGTCCTCGAACTTTGCGCCGCCCGGACGGTTTTCGATGGCCACGACCTCGTCGCTGACCGGTGTCTTGAGCACACGGCCGGTGTTGTGCAGCGTGCGGAAGATCAGGTTGGTGTCTCGCTCGCTGGCCTTCACCAGCAACTGCTTGATGTGGTCGTGGATCGGGGCCTCGACCGTGGCGCAGAAGCGCGTGCCCATGTTCACGCCCTCGATGCCGAGCGCGAATGCCGCCGCCATGGTCGCGCCATCGGCGATGCCGCCGGATGCGATGAGCGGAATCTTGACCTTCTTCGCTGCGATGGCGAACAGCATCAGGCAGCCGATCTGGTCCTCGCCCGGATGGCCGGCGCACTCCATGCCATCGATGGAGATCGCGTCCACGCCGTTGCGCTCGGCGCTCAACGCGTGACGCACCGCGGTGCACTTGTGGATGATCTTCACGCCGCGCGCCTTGGCCTTGGCGATGAATTCCTTCGGATTGTTGCCTGCCGTCTCCAGCACCTTGATGCCGCTGTCGAGCGCCGCATCCAGATAAGCCTCGTACGGCGGCGGCTTGGCCGAGGGCAGGATGGTGAGGTTCACGCCGAAGGGCTGGTCGGTCATGTTGCGGCAGCGCGCGATTTCCTTGACCAGGTCCTCGGGGGTGGGCTGGGTGAGCGCGGTGAGGATGCCGAAGCCCCCCGCGTTGGAGACGGCAGCCGCGAGCTCGGCGCGGCCCACCCACATCATGCCGCCCTGGATGATGGGGTAGCGGGTGCCGAGCAGTTCGGTAATGCGGGTCTTCATCTGGCAGGGTCCTCGAATGGCCCGAATAGGGGATTTGAAGGGGCTGCGGCTCGCCGCCCGTGCGGCCCGGAGGGACCGGAACGGACACATTGCAGTGGGAGCCTTCGGTCAGCTTGCGGGTCCCGCGCAGCCGGCGCGGGCAGGCCTGGATTGTACCACCGCTCCGGCATCCCCTCGGTTCCCGCCTGGCGGCATGCGGCCAGGCGCCGGGGGCGGCGCCATGGAGCGCCAGACCTGGGGCGGAAACGGGGCCGCTGTGTTCTCTGGTCGCGGCTGCGGTCAACCTGCGAAAAGCGGCGGAACGCAAAGGGCGCGAAGAAAGACGACGTGGCCAGTGTTCACCGTCTCAGGTGAGGGGAGCGGTCCGTAACGGTCCTTGGCGCCCTTCCCGATCACTTTGCGCCTTGGCATGCAAATGCGGTTTCCAGGGTCATGCGCCATCACCGCAGGGTGGCCCTGGTGGTTGTGCGCAACAGACTGGGCCTGGCCGCAGGGTTGCCCGGCGGGCAGATGGACGCAGATGGACCCGGACCGGCTGGCCCGGCCCTGGCAGAGCCTCCCCCACACCGGTCTCAGTCCGGCACCAGACCCAGGCGCTGGAGCAGCCACCACGCCGCGAGCAGGGCCACCGCCAGCGAGCCGGCGACGCGCAAACCGCTGCGGTAGAACGTGGTGTTGCGCATGGCGAAGGCCAGCGGGATCGCCGCCAGCACGATGGCCAGCTGGCCCAGTTCGACGCCCAGGTTGAATGCGAGCAGGGCGACCACACGCAGGCCGTCGGGCAGGCCCAGTTCTCCGAGTACCGAGGCAAAGCCGAAGCCGTGGATCAGACCGAACAGCAGGGCCACCGTCCAGCGCGCCCGCACCACCAGCGGCCGGATGTTGTTGAGTGCGGCCAGCAGGACCGAGCCGGCGATGGCCGCTTCCACCAGATGACCCGGCAGGCGAATCAGTCCCAGCGCAGCCAGGCTCAGCGTGACCGAATGCGCCAGGGTGAACGCGGTGACCACCCCCGCGACCTCCCACAGCACCGGGCGCAGCCGCGCCTGGGCCTGCCAGCGGCCGGCCCGGTAGCTCAGCACCGCCGGCAGCAGCAGGGCGAGCAGGAACAGGATGTGGTCGTAGCCAATCCAGATATGCCAGACGCCTTCGACCAGGTAGTCGGCGAACGTCTGCCCGGCCGAGGACCCCGACAGGTCGAAGCGTCGCGCGGCGTCGTCCGGGCCCAGCACCGCGCTGTGCACCGATTGCGGCGCCGTGAGCACGACAATGCCGCGGTGGGTGGGATCGAGTTCGAACAGCAGGCGATAGTCGATCTCCAGCACCTCGACCGGCGGCGGACACTTCGCCTGCAGTGCGAACCAGGCGTAACGGCCGTCGCTGCGATCATGGATCAGCAGCTCCGGCCATTGCAGCGCGCAGGCGCCGTGTCCGGTGCCCAGGCGCAGGTGCCGGCCCAGCATCTGGATCAGCGCCGGCTGCGCGACACGCAGTTCGCCCCAGGTCAGGTCACGATCCGCGTTGCTGTCCAGCGCCATCAGGGTTGCCAGGTCGCGCAGGGCAATCTCCCACTGGCCCTGCACCTGACCCGCCTCGGGCATCACCTGCAAGCTCAGAAAGGCATCGCTGGCGCGGTGGGCCGATGCGCTCATCGCATGCAACAGCAGCAGCAAGCCCAGAGCCCGGGTCAGGCCACTCATGAGCCGGTTTCCAGACGCACGTCCTGCAGCCGGCTTTCGGCCAGCCAGGCACGGACCTCGGCAGCGGCCTGGGGTCGACCGGCGGCGTCGGCGGCCTGGATCAGCAGGCGTGCATCCGCGGGTTCGCGCTGGACCTGCCAGTTGCCTTGCGCCAACGCCAGTGCCGCCTGCGGGTCGTCGCCGGTGGCCAGCGCGTAGCGGGCCTCCTCGCGCAGGTGCAGGGCTTCTCCGCGTCGGTGGGCGGCAGCAAAGCCGTCGCGTAGATAGGCGTCTTCGGCCTCGAAGCGCGGATCCTTCAGCGCGTGCAGGGCCAGGGCGCGGCGCAGGCGCAGGCTGTCGGCGCTGACGTCGGGCCCGATCAATGCCAGGACCGCCGGCGCCTGCTCGCGATCCAGCAGCAGGTCGGCATGGGCCGCGCGCAGGTCCAGGTCCCCGGGGTGCGCCTGGAGGGCGTGCTGGTAGAGCAACCCGGCCTGCTGCAGGCGACCGGCGCGCACCTCAAGGTCGGCGCGTTCGGCGTAGTACCAGGCGGCGATGTTCGCGGGCTGTCGATTCACCGCGTCGGCCAGTTCGAACAGCGTTCGCGCCGCCACCTCGCGCTCGCCGTGCAGGCCGCGAATCGCAGCGGTGCACAGACGCTCGACGAAGGGCTCGGCCAGGCCTTGCAGTTTCCGGCAGGCGTCCAGGGCCTCCGGATAGCGACCCTGCACGCGCAGCACCGTTGCGCGTGTGAGCCAGCCCTGGGCGTGGTCCGGGCTGCGCGCAAGCAGGCCATCAAGGTCTTCCAGGGCTCCGCCGAAATCGTGGCGTGCCTGTTTCAGGGTGGCCCGCAGCAGCAGGACCGGGTCGGGCACGGCGGCAGCAGCGGTTTTCCACCACGCCTGCAGCAGGCCTTGCGCGTACCCCAGTTGGCGCGGATCACCACTGTTGCGCGCCCGCTGGATGTACGCCTGGGCAAGTCCGGCGGCGACTTCCGGTGGCAGCCCGGCGCGACCCGCCGGGGGGACGGGCGGGCGGTCCGGCAGGCGTTCGAGCACGACGTCGTCGTCGGCCGGGCGATACGGCGCTGCCGCAGCCGCCGGTGGCAGCGTGCAGCACAGCGTGGCCACCACCAAAAAATACCCCCGCACGAGGCGGGGGTTGAAGGGAGAAAGAGGCATCGGGCCGGCGTGATCTCAGAGCGGCGACGGTTCCGCGGTTTCCGAGCGATCATCTTCGACCGGCAGATCATTGAGAAAGATCGGCTCGGCGGTTTCGTTGGTGTTGCCCTGGATTTCCGCGTTCACGATCTCGGTGACGCGGCTCGGCGTCATCGGGCCCGGGCCCGGGCTGCGGCTGTTGCTGTCGTTGTCGCAGGCGCTCAGGGTGATGCCGGCCAGCAGCAGGGTGAGTGCCAGAGGAAGTCGTCTAGTCATGGCGTGCACCTCAGGGGCTGCCCGGGATCGGGTCGTCGAGATAGGGGAAGACCGTGAGGTATTCGGTCAGCACCGGCATCGCGCCGTCGTTCACCACCGCGCCGGAGTTGGCCACCATCGGGGCGTCGCCACTCAGGTCGCAGGTCTGCAGACCGTTGACGCCCAGCAGCGCGCCCTCGGCCACGGTCAGCGCAATGTCGACCACGTCGTCGGTCACGCGGCGGCCGTTCGGAAAGCCGGCCAGATCGCAGCCCAGGAAACCCAGGTCGCTGTAGCCAGAGGCGCCGGGGACCACCGGAACGATGGACGTGTTCAGGCGCAGCATCTCGCCCGGCACGGTGAGATTGGCCGGGGCGGTGAAGCGGAAATTCGCAGGGGTGTCGTTGGGACCGGTGGTGACACCGGTCACGAAGGCCGCCACCAGGTCACCGCGCGGGGTCGGCGGGGGCGCAACGCCGAACAGCACATTGACCAGCACCGGCAAGGTCGGGAACTGCACGTAGGTGCCGAAGTTTTCAAGGTCACCGCTGGGCTCGCTGGCGTTGAACTTGTCCTTGTCGGTGATGCCGATCACCACCTCGTTGACCAGCGGGCTGCCCAGTCGCGACACCTGGGTCCAGGCGCCGCCCTGCAGGGTCGGGCCGCGGCCGCCGTCGACGGCCACCGGGCCGGCCGGATTCGGGTTGACCAGACGCGCCTGACGCACGCTGGCGGTGGTCCAGGCGCCGACCACGGGATCATTCCCGGTGACCAGGCAGGATGTGGGCACTTCCAGGGCCAGCGACGTCACGTTCTTGTCGTCGATGACGTTGCTGGCCGAATTGCGAGCACCGAGCGGATTCAGGTTGATCTGGTCGAACACCTGTCCGAGGTTGACCACGAAGCCTTCGCGACGCTGGCCCACGAACAGCCGGCCGGCTCCGCAATTCGGAATGCTGACGTCGTAGATGAACTGGCTCGCGTAGCCGGGATAGTCCGGGATGGATTTATTGCCGATGTTGTCCACCGGCTTGGTAAAGGTTGCGCTGCCGCTGCCTGCGTTGGTCACGGGCGCCGCGTTGCCTGAACGCCGATCACCCGTCACCACCGTCACGGTGTAGGTCTCCACCACGTTGAGCGCGCCGGTGCCTGCGCCGGTACCGGGGCCGATGTTCGCCAGCGGTACCTGCACGCCCTCGGCGGGACCGCCCTCGACCGGCACGCGGCCACCGGACACGCCCAGCGACGGAATGCTGGCCTGGCCGTAGGCATTGGAGAATCGGAACTGGAAGGTCAGGTCCTCTTCCGAGTCGCCGTCGTTGTCGACGTGGATTTCGTAGAGCGCATCCGGGTCCATCGAAAAATAGTTGGGACCGCCGTAGGCATCCTGCAGCGGCTGGTAGTTGGCGATGATCGTGACGAAGTCCGAGCGCCCGGTCTCGTAGCTGCGGAACATGTAGAAATCGGTGCCGTCGACCTTGGGCGAAGACGCGATGAACGGCGCCTCGCGATGGCTGGACCCCTGCGCGACCACGGCGGACAGACCTGCTGCCAGCGCGCCGGAAACCACGGCGGCGGTTTTCAACTTGAGCATGTTGCGCAACTCCCTGATGAATCGGACTGAACCCTCTCTACGCGACGATGCACCGCTTGGACGCAGGCTCGATGCGGCCTGCCGATCTCGGGCGAATCTGAACCAGGCTCTTCGCGGCACTGCCATCGTGGCCAGGCATCGGGAGGAATTTTCGGCAATAGCCGGCACGTGGATGGCCCAGGACATGCTCGCAAACGTGTGCAAGCGCCACCTCGCCAGGCCCGAGGTCGCCGAGGCGTTGAGAGCGGAATCCTCGGGCGGGCGCAGGCCCGACACCGAGCGGCGCCCTGCTTGGGAGGCTGCGAACAAGCCTGATAGTCTGCCGACGGCAGATTCAGGCATGGGCGGTCCAATGTCCGAAGTCGACCACGGAGCAGGGCACGCCAGGCCGTCGGGCTGCCCCGAGCGGCCGTGAACAGCAAGTTTGAACGGGTCAGTCGCGATCCCGGCTTCGCGGAGCTGTTTTCGCTGTCGCGGCGCCGCTTCGTTGCGCGCAACGAAGTGCTGATCGAGGAAGGTGCCGCGGCCGATCATCTGTATCTGTTGATGTCCGGCCTGGCCAGCGTGCGCTACTCGGGCGCGCATGGTGCCGAGCTGTTGCTGGCCTATCTGCATCCGGGGGATTTCTTCGGCGAGATGTGCCTCTTTCCGGGGGCCGAGGCGCGCAGCGCGAAGATCCAGTCGGCTTCCGAATCCACGGTTCTGCAGATCGACTACCGCTCGTTCGTGGAACTGACCCGACGCTTTCCCAGCCTGTGGCTGGAACTGGCCGGGCAACTCGCCGAGCGCCTGCGAGTGACCAATCACCGGTTGTCGGCAATGCCGGTGCTGCACGTGGCCGACCGCATCTGGCTGGTGCTGGCCGAAATGGCCCGCAACACGGCCGCCGAAGGCCCCTCGGGCGACCGCGTGCTGCGGCTGTCGCGCAAGGACCTGGGCAAGCTGGCGGGGTGCAGCCGCGAGCTGGCCGGCATGGTGCTGCAGGATCTGGCCCGCGCCGGGCGCCTGTCCTTTCGCGGTCATTCGGTGGTGATTCCCGTCTCGGCGCTGGGAGCACCGCTCGCGGCGGCCTGATCGTAGAGGATCTGCGTGCGCCGCCTGATCGGTTCGCCCACATCGCGGGCATCGGTTGCAGGAGCACGCTGTTGCGTGCGTCGAATTGGCCGAAGACGCCGCCGGCATCGCCGGTGTAGTGATTCAGTCCGGCGCCCGGGACCCATGGGTCGCCGAGGCGCCACATCAGGCGCAGGCGCAGGTATGGGCGAGCGCGACGCCCGGTCCGGTAGCATGCAGTCGCAGACCGCTCACGCGGCCACTCACGCGGCCACCCTGGGGGCAGACCATGAGCATCCGCGTCCATCACCTCAACTGCGGCACGATGTGTCCCTATTCGCGGCGCCTGATGGCGGGACAGGGCAGTTGGCTGGAAGCCGCGGAGCTGTGTTGCCACTGCCTGCTGATCGAGACCGCGCAGGGCCTGGTGCTGGTCGACTCGGGACTGGGCACCGACGATATCGGCGACCGGGCCCGACTGGGGCGCATGTTTCTCGCCGGCGTACGCCCGCAGTTGCGCGAACACGAAACGGCCATCGCCCAGGTCCGTGCGCTGGGCTTTGCGGCCGCGGACGTCCGCCACATCGTGGTCACCCACCTGGATCTGGATCACGCCGGTGGCCTGGCGGATTTTCCGCAGGCGCAGGTGCATGTCTTCGACGCCGAACTGGAAGCCGCGCTGGCCCCCCGGCTGCGCGAGAAGATGCGCTACAAGTCCGCGCAATGGGCCCATGGCCCGCAGTGGGTGCGCCATCGCGTGGAGGGCGAGCGCTGGTTCGGCTTCGAGGCCATCCGCGCCATCCCCGGACTCGACCCGGACGTGCTGCTGGTGCCGCTCGCGGGTCACACGCGCGGCCATTGCGGCGTGGCGGTCAACACGCCCGCGGGCTGGATGCTGCACTGTGGCGATGCGTATTTTTTCCGCGAGGAGATCGACATCCCCGCGCGCTGCCCGATCAGCCTGATGGTGCTTCAGTGCCTGGTGCAGATCAATGGCGAGCAACGCCTGCACAACCAGCGACGGCTGCGCCAGCTCAAGGCCGGGCAAGGCGGTCGGATCGATCTGTTCTGCTCGCACGATCCGGTCGAACTGGCCGCAAGGGTTGCGGGCTCAAGGGCGGAATCGACCGCCTGAGGCACGCACCGCGGGCCATGTCGGATAATGCCGGCCCGTTCAGAAAAACTCCCGAGCCAAAGTCATGACGACCATCCGCCAGGACGACCTCATCCAGTCCGTCGCCGACGCCTTCCAGTACATCAGCTATTACCACCCGCTGGACTACATCCAGGCGCTCGGCGAGGCCTATGCACGCGAAGAATCCCCGGCGGCGAAGGATGCGATCGCGCAGATCCTGACCAACTCGCGCATGAGCGCCGAGGGCAAGCGACCGATCTGCCAGGACACCGGCATCTGCGTGGTGTTTCTCAAGGTTGGAATGAACGTGCGCTGGGACGCCACGATGTCGGTGCAGGAAATGGTCGACGAAGGCGTTCGCCGCGCCTACCTCAATCCGGACAACCCGCTGCGCGCCTCGGTGCTGGCCGACCCTGCTGGCGCCCGCAGGAACACCAAGGACAACACTCCGGCGGTGATCCACTACGAGATCGTGCCGGGCGATCACCTGGAAGTGACGTGCGCGGCCAAGGGCGGCGGTTCGGAGAACAAGTCGAAGATGGTGTGCCTGAACCCGTCGGACTCCATCGTGGACTGGGTGCTCAAGACCGTGCCGACCATGGGCGCCGGCTGGTGTCCGCCCGGCATCCTCGGCATCGGCATCGGTGGCACGCCCGAAAAGGCCACGGTGATGGCCAAGGAAGCAATCATGGCGCCGGTCGATATCCATCTCGTCAAGGCCAGGCAGGCGCGCGGCGAGACGCTCACGCGCATCGAGGAACTGCGCCTGGAGCTGCTGGAGAAGGTCAACGCGCTGGGCATCGGAGCGCAGGGCCTGGGCGGCCTGACCACCGTGCTGGACGTCAAGATCATCGATTACCCGACCCACGCCGCCAGTCTGCCGGTGGCGATGATTCCCAACTGTGCCGCCACCCGCCATGTGCACTTCGAACTCGATGGCAGCGGCCCGGCGCGGCTCGAAGCGCCCCGCCTGCAGGACTGGCCGCAGGTCACCTGGCAGCCGGACACGCAGACCTCGACCCGCATCGACCTGGGGACGCTGACGCCGGCCGAGGTGGCGGGCTGGAAGCCGGGCCAGACCCTGCTGCTCAACGGCAAGATGCTCACCGGCCGCGATGCCGCCCACAAGCGCATCCAGGACTTGCTGGCCAGGGGCGAAAATCTGCCGGTGGATTTCACCAACCGCGTGATCTATTACGTCGGTCCGGTCGACCCGGTGCGCGACGAGGCCGTGGGCCCGGCCGGGCCGACCACCGCCACGCGCATGGATAAATTCACCGAGATGATGCTGGCGCAGACCGGCCTGATCGCGATGATCGGCAAGTCGGAGCGCGGGCCTTCCGGCATCGCGGCGATCAAGAAGCACAAGGCTGCTTACCTCATGGCGGTGGGTGGTGCGGCCTATCTGGTGAGCAAGGCGATCAAGGCCGCCAAGGTCGTCGGGTTCGAAGACCTCGGCATGGAGGCAATCTACGAATTCGACGTCCAGGACATGCCGGTGACCGTGGCGGTCGACGCCAGCGGCGAGTCCGTGCACGAGACCGGACCGAGTCTATGGAAGGGCAGGATCGGCGGGATTCCGGTGGTGGCTGCATGATCGCCGGGAGAGTCCGGTGCCAGGACCCGGGCTGCAGCTCCGCATGCCGCCACCGCGGTGTGTCCTTGCGGCCGGAACTGGCGGCCGGAACTGGCCGTAGGGACGGGCGGTAGAGACTGGCGGCCCGAAAAGGGACGGCGATCCTGCAGGTTCAGGGACGGAACATCATCCTAGGTCTGCAAAGGGCTGCGCAGTCGTGAGGCCAGTGCATCGAGCAGCCACAGCAGCAGCACCGAGAGTCCCAGCAGCGGCAGCACCACGCACAGCAGTCCTCCGATCACCCGGACGCCACGCGGCAGTTCTGCCCGACTGCGCGGTGGCGCGCCCAACTTCCCGCGCGGCCGTCGCAGCCACCACGACAGCAGGCCGGTCAGGCTGATCCACAGCAGCGCCGTGGCCAGTGCGGTGTTGAGCCACCGGTTGACGCGACCGAAGTGGGTGCCCTCGTGCAGGTCCACGCCGATGGCCACCGCGCGTGGCAGCGGCGGGTAGTCGGCCCAGTCGGTGCGTGCCACCAGCGCCCGCGTGCCGCGATCGAACGCCAGCCGGGTTTCCTGCGCCGAGCGCGGTGCGCGGTTGGCCAGCGCCAGGGCGGCGCTGGCGTCGCCATCGAGCCGGATCTCCAGCGCACCCTGCAGGCCCAGGGCACGCGCCCGCGTGACGGCCTCGTCCAGCGTCATCGGCATCACCGCCGTGGCAGGTTTGGTGCTGCGCGCGCGCAGGGTGTCGGCAAACGGCGAGGGCTGGCCGAGCGCCTGTTGCACCGGCTTGAGCACCACGTTGCCCCAGAAGTGGGTCCACGGCAGCGCGCTGAGCAGGAACAGCAGCAGGATCGCCGAGAACGACAGCGCAACGCCGCTGTGCAGATCACGCAGCAGCACCCGCATGCCCTGGCCGGTGCGCGGCCGCAGCGCGGCGAGCACGCCGCGTGGCCGCTCCGGGGACACATCGCGGCCGGCCCACCACAGGTAGAGGCCGGACAGGATCATCACCAGCGCCCAGCAGGCGCCCAGTTCGAGCAACCAGGAGCCGGCGTTGCCCAGCGGCCAGCCGCCATGGATCTTGCGGCTCCAGCCCGGCAGCCAC
This sequence comes from Panacagrimonas sp., assembly GCA_021773655.1. Lineage (GTDB taxonomy): Bacteria > Pseudomonadota > Gammaproteobacteria > Nevskiales > Nevskiaceae > Panacagrimonas. Next base: position 2,420 of record JAJFJX010000108.1, on the reverse strand, counting down.
TGCCAGCCGGACAGTGTTCCCAGCACCTGCGCGTCGTGGGGGTCGACGAACACCGGAAACGGCAGCCCCTCGCCCGTTCCGTGATGGCCGCCACCGAAGATCACCTGCGTGGCGCGCCTGCGATCCTGCGCCACGATCACCTGCACCGCCTGTGCCTGCGGGTGCAGCGCCTGCGCCGCCGCCACCTGCACGTCCAGGCTGGCGTGCAGGTCGCGGGGCTCGACGAAGCGCAGTCCGGCGTGTGCCCAGTCCGCCCATTGTTCGTGCCACAGATAGAGCACGCCGGTGGCGCTCTGCAGCAGCACGAAGGGCACCACCAGCATCGCGGCCCAGAAATGCCATCGCCACAGTCGCCGATAGGTCGATGGGGCCATCGTGCTCGCCCTCGTGCTCACTTGCGTGCTCACCAGTGCAGTCGCAGGCCGGCGACCAAGGAAATGCCGTCGCCGGGCTCGAACAGCGCCGAGGTCGGGCTGGCCTCCGCCGTGACGCTGGTGCTCGCGATGTAGCGCGCGTCGGCCAGGTTGCGTGCATCGACGAACACCGACCAGCGTCGCCCCGGGTCGAATCCGGCGCGCAGCCCGAACAGCGCGTAGTCGCGCGTCTGCACCGTGTTGGCGTTGTCGACGTCGTAGCCCTGCGGCACCCACTCCAGATTGGGCGCCAGGAAGAAGCCGGCCGCGGTCGTCCACTGCCACTGGCTGCGCAGGAGGTGGCGCGGGGCGCCGGGGAGCCGGTTGTCGCCCCAGGCCGGGTCGTTGTCGAAAAAGAAGTCGTTGTGGGTGTAGGCCAGCTTCCAGCTCGCCTGGTCGCCGGCGGCCAGCAGGTCGCGGGCGAAGGTCCACTGGCCGGCCACCTCGATGCCCTGGTGCACGGTGTCGTCGGCGTTGGTGACCGCGAAGCGGCCCTCGCCGAGGTCGAAGAACTGGAACTCGCCGCGCAGTTCGGCACGGTACACGGCCACGTCCCAGCCCAGCGCACCGTGTTGCCCGCGGGTGCCGATCTCCACCGTGGTGGCGCGCTGCGCGCGGGTTCGGGCCAAGGCGGCATTGGTGAAATTGAGCTCGGCGAAAGTCGGTGCCTCGGCGCTTTTCGAGATGTTGGCAAATACCTGCACCTGCCCGGACGGCTGCCACAGCAGGCCCAGCCGCGGGCTGGTGAGGTCGTAGCCCTGGCGACCGGAGGTGTCGATGGCGTCGTCGAAGCGATCTGCGCGCCGGCGCGTGGCGTCGACCCACTGCAGGCCGGCGACCACGGTCAGCGTGGGCTTCAGGCTGAACTGGTCTTCGACATACAGGACGCGGTTGTCGGCGCGGTCCTTCGAGGCCGACAGCAATTCGCCGGCGACGCCACCCGGCAGATTCCTGAACTGCTGGTTGTCGACCTGGCCGTCGAACAGGTTGAGGCCGACGATCAGCCGATTGGCATGGCCGGCCAGCGACTGCTCGAAGGTGGCGCGCAGGAAGGCGCCGTGATCGCGGTAGTCGTAGTCCAGATACTGGAAGATCGGGTGGATCAACCGCTTTTCGACGCTGTAGCCACCGACCTCGAACCGGCTGGCGCCGACGTTCAGGGAGGTCTTGCTGGCCACGCGCCAGGACTGGATGTTGCGCTGGTAGTCCAGGTCCAGATTGCCGGGGGCGGCGCTGCGCGGGCTGCGCAGGGCCTGCTCGCGGCTCAGCGAGCCGGGGATGCGCTGGTCGATGTCGGCGCCCATCACGTAGAGCCTCGTCTCCAGGTTCGGCGTGAGGCGCCAGCCAAAATTGGCCGAGCCACGCAGGGACTCGCCGTCGCTGTGGTCGCGAAATCCGTCGGCCTGCAGCCAGCTTGCGCTGGCGTGCGCGTCGAAGGCGCCGCGCTGGCCGCCGCCGGCGACCTGCGCCCGCTGCAGATCGAAGCTGCCGGCATCGGCGCGAAGACTCAGCGCGTCGCCCGTGCGGCCGGTGGGCGAGGCGAAGTTGAGCGCACCACCAAGGCTGTTGGCGCCGTAGCGCAGCGCATTGGCGCCCTTGTAGACCTCGCTGTAGGCGAACGCGGTGGGGTCGATTTCCTGGAAGTCGGCGCTGCCGTCGGCGGCGTTCATCGGGATGCCGTCGACCAGCAGCGCCACGCCGCGCAGATGAAAGTTGCGCGACAGGCCCGAGCCGCGGATCGACAGCCTCGCATCCTCGCCCCACTTGGGCTGCACGAACACACCGGCGCTGTAGTCGAGCACGTCCTTCAGCGTGCGCGCCGCCGAGTGGCGCCACTGATCGGCCTCGATCAGCTCGGTGGCGCCGGGCACATGCTCCAGCGCCTGGCGGGCGGCGTCGGCCGCAGACAGCGGGCCGCGGCCGGTGACGGTGATGGTGTCCACCCGCGTGGCAGTGACGGCGTGGTCGTGGGCGGCCAGTTGCAGGGGCGCATCGGTCCACAGGTCG
>JAJFJX010000107.1 GCA_021773655.1 Panacagrimonas sp. | reverse complement strand
GCAGCCGGGCTGTCCAACGGCGTGCCCATGGCGTATTTCTACGCATGTGGCCGGGCCGGGCAGGTTGACGCGGTGCTTGCCGTGGCCGGAACCCAGAATCAGCAGAGCGCTTCGGTCTGTTCGCCCACCAGGCCGGTCGGTCTGGTGATCGTCCATGGCACCCTGGACCCGATCATCCCCTACGGCGGCCTGCTCGGTCTGACACGGGCCATCCCCGATAACTACCAAGATTTCAAGCTCCTCAACCAGTGCGTGGGGAGCGATGGCCAGGCGACGCTCGAAGGAGGTGGCGGGGCCGTCGAGTTCGACTATGCCCCGAACTGCGCCGGAGGCCGCCGCGTGGTGCTGGCGAGCCTGATCGGCAACGGCCACAACTGGCCCGGAGACGACGCTGGCGCCCTGCAGGAAATGGGGGTGACGCTGGGCCTGTTCGGCCTCGGGCGCAATGATATCGATGCCACCCTTCAGGGCTTCGACCTTCTGCGCTACAGCGCCGGACGCTGATCCTGGTGTAGTGCCGCACGCTTGCTCGGCTCGAACTCCTTGCGGGGTCTTGTTGCGCCTGAAGGCGTCGCACCTTGCCAGACACAACTATTCCGCTTGCGAATCATGTCCCCGAACAATGCAGCACTGCACTGGAAGCTCAACCGCGGCGCGCAGGCGTGGACGCCGACGGGGGGCGAAGCATTGCGTTGACACCCCGGGGGCTGCCCCCCTATGATCCGCGCCCCTATACGACGGGCAGGTAGTCAATCCTGCCCGTCGTTTCTTTCTCAAAGGCGGGTTTTCCAGTGCCAACGATCAACCAGCTCGTGCGCGGCGGGCGCGCCACGACCAGCTACAAGAGCAAGGCGCCTGCCCTTGCAGCCTGCCCCCAGAAGCGTGGTGTCTGCACGCGCGTCTATACCACCACCCCGAAGAAGCCCAACTCCGCGTTGCGCAAAGTCTGCCGCGTACGCCTGACCAACGGCTTCGAGGTGACCAGCTACATCGGTGGCGAAGGGCACAACCTGCAGGAGCACTCGGTGGTCATGATCCGTGGCGGCCGCGTCAAGGATCTCCCTGGCGTGCGTTACCACACGGTGCGTGGTGCGCTGGACTGCGCAGGCATCGACAAGCGTCGCCAGAGCCGTTCCAAGTACGGCGCCAAGCGACCCAAGGCCGGCGCGGCGGCTGCAACCAAGAAGAAGTGATGCCGCAACGCGGCGTCCAACCGGCTCAGGCCGGGACCCAGTTCTAGGAAAACCAACATGTCACGTCGTCGCAGCCCAGAGATCCGCGTCATCCTGCCGGATCCCAAGTACAAGAATCTGGTGGTCACCAAGTTCATGAACATGGTGATGGAAGATGGCAAGAAGTCCGTGGCCGAGAAGATCGTCTACGGCGCGCTCGACCAGATCGCCAGCAAGAAGAAGTCGGACGAGCCGGCCGCCATCCTGCAGCAGGCTTTCGACAACGTCGCTCCGGCGGTAGAGGTCAAGTCCCGACGTGTCGGCGGCGCGACCTATCAGGTGCCGGTGGAAGTCCGTGCCGTGCGCCGCGCCACGCTGGCCATGCGCTGGGTGATCGATGCCGCTGCCAAGCGTGGCGAGAAGTCCATGGCTGATCGCCTTGCGGGCGAGCTGCTCGATGCATCGGAGCACCGCGGAGCGGCCGTCAAGAAGCGCGAGGACACGCACAAGATGGCGGAAGCCAACAAGGCCTTCGCTCACTTCCGCTGGTAACTCCCGACGCGGGGCGGTCGAGCCGTCAAGGCTCCCGACCTGTGCCCGATTCATCCACGTGATTCTTCATCCCACGCGATTCCCAACCGAGCTGCGCCATGCCCCGTAACACGCCCATCGAGCGCTACCGGAACATCGGTATCTCCGCTCATATCGACGCCGGCAAGACCACCACGACTGAGCGCGTCCTGTTCTACACGGGCATCAATCACAAGATCGGCGAAGTCCATGACGGCGCCGCCACCATGGACTGGATGGAGCAGGAGCAGGAGCGCGGCATCACCATCACTTCTGCTGCCACGACCACGTTCTGGACCGGCATGGCCAAGCAGTTCGAGCAGCACCGCGTCAATATCATCGACACCCCCGGGCACGTCGACTTCACCATCGAGGTCGAGCGCTCCATGCGCGTGCTCGACGGCGCGTGCATGCTTTACTGCGCAGTCGGTGGCGTGCAGCCGCAGTCCGAGACGGTGTGGCGCCAGGCCACCAAATACAAGGTCCCGCGCCTTGCGTTCGTCAACAAGATGGATCGCACCGGCGCCGACTTCTTCAAGGTCGTCAAGCAGATGAAGGAAAAGCTCCGGGCCAGCCCGGTGCCGATCCAGATTCCCATCGGGGCGGAGGAGAAGTTCCAGGGCGTCGTCGACCTGGTCAAGATGAAGTCGATCATCTGGAGTGAGGAGGATCGCGGCGTCACCTTCACCTACGGCGAGATTCCGGCTGAGCTGGTCGACTGTGCCAAGGAGTGGCGCGAGAAGATGGTCGAGGCTGCGGCCGAGTCCTCCGAAGAGCTGATGAACAAGTACCTCGAAGAGGGCGACCTGAGCGAGGACGAGATCAAGGGTGCACTGCGCAAGCGCACGCTGGCGCTGGAGATCTTCCCGATGCTGTGCGGCTCGGCGTTCAAGAACAAGGGCGTGCAGGCCATGCTCGACGCCGTGATCGAATACCTGCCGTCGCCGACCGAAGTCGCCGCCATCGAGGCCCACGACGTCGACGATTACGACCAGCTGGTGGTGCGAAAAGCAGACGACAAGGAGCCGTTCTCGGCGCTTGCGTTCAAGATCATGACCGACAAATACGTCGGCGCGCTGACCTTCATTCGCGTCTACTCCGGCGTCCTCAAGCAGGGCGACTCGGTCTACAACTCGCGCAACGGCAAGTCCGAGCGTATCGGCCGCATCGTGCAGATGCACGCCAACGAGCAGAAGCAGATCGACGAGGTCTGCGCCGGTGACATTGCGGCCTGCATCGGGCTCAAGGACGTCTACACCGGAACCACGCTGGCCGATCAGTCCAAGCCGGTGGTGCTCGAACGCATGGTGTTCCCGGAGCCCGTGATCAGCCAGGCGGTGGAGCCCAAGACCAAGGCCGACCAGGAAAAGATGGGCATCGCGCTGTCGCGTCTGGCCCAGGAAGACCCGTCGTTCCGCGTCCATACCGACGAGGAAACCGCGCAGACCATCATGTCCGGGATGGGCGAGCTGCATCTGGAGATCCTGGTCGACCGCATGCGGCGCGAGTACAACGTCGAGGCCAATGTCGGCGCGCCCCAGGTCGCCTACCGCGAGACCATCCGCAAGAGTGTCGAACAGGAAGGCAAGTACGCCAAGCAGTCCGGCGGCAAGGGCCAGTTCGGGCATGTGTACCTGAGGCTGGAGCCCAACGAGGTCGGCAAGGGCTACGAGTTCTTCAACGAGATCGTCGGCGGTTCGGTGCCCAAGGAATTCATCCCGGCGGTGGACAAGGGCCTGCGTGACGCCATCAAGACCGGTGTGCTGGCGGGCTATCCGGTGGTGGACATCAAGATCACCCTCTACGACGGCTCCTATCACGAGGTCGACTCTTCGGAAATCGCGTTCCGCGTGGCGGCCTCCATGGCCTTCAAGGAAGGCTGCCAGCGCGCCAACCCGGTGGTGCTGGAGCCGATCATGGCGGTCGAGGTCGAGACGCCCGAGGATTACACCGGCGATGTCATCGGTGACCTCAACCGTCGTCGTGGCGTGATCCTGGGCATGGATGACAACTTCGGCGCCAAGATGGTTACCGCTGAGGTGCCGTTGGCCGAGATGTTCGGTTACTCCACCACCCTGCGCTCGATGAGCCAGGGGCGTGCGACCTACACCATGGAATTCAAGAAATACGAAGAAGCGCCCCGCAACGTGACCGAGCAACTGGTCAAGAAGAAGTAAGGAATACGCGTTAGTTGTCGGAGCGTTTGCTGCACAAGCTTCAGGCGTTGACAGCAGCATGGGGCGTTGGCGTTTTTCCCGGCGCCTGACCTGCTGAGGCTTAACGCTTTCAACCCAGGATTTCCAAAGAACAACCGAGGTAGCACAAAGTGGCCAAGGAAAAATTCGAGCGCGTCAAGCCGCACGTCAACGTGGGGACCATTGGTCACGTGGACCATGGCAAGACCACCACCACGGCGGCGCTGACCAAGATTTCCTCTGACAAGTTTGGCAAGACCAAATACGTGGCATATGACGAGGTGGCCAAGGCCTCCGAGAGTCAGGGTCGGCGTGACTCCACCAAGATCCTGACCATTGCGACCAGCCACGTCGAATACGAGACCGACGCCCGGCATTACGCCCATGTCGACTGTCCTGGACATGCTGACTATGTCAAGAACATGATCACTGGAGCCGCGCAGATGGACGGCGCGATCCTGGTGGTATCGGCGGTTGACGGCCCGATGCCGCAGACCCGCGAGCACGTGCTGCAGGCCAAGCAGGTCAACGTGCCCCGCATTGTGGTCTGGCTCAACAAATGCGATCTGGTGGAGGACGAAGAGCTTCTCGACCTGGTCGAGATGGAAGTGCGTGATCTGCTCAGCAAGTACGGATTTCCCGGTGACGACACCCCTGTGATCCGCGGCTCGGCGACCAAGGCCATTAGCGGCGAAGCTGAGTGGATTACCAAGGTCGAAGAACTCTACGCGGCGCTCGACAGTTTCATTCCCGAGCCTGAGCGCGAGACTGACAAGCCTTTCCTGCTGCCGGTTGAAGACGTCTTTTCGATTTCCGGGCGCGGCACTGTGGCCACTGGCCGCATTGAGCGTGGCGTGGTCAAGGTGGGCGAGAGTGTCGAGATTGTCGGCATTCGGCCGACTGCCACCACCACCATCACCGGCGTAGAGATGTTTCGCAAGCTGCTGGACCAGGGGCAGGCGGGCGACAACGTCGGACTGCTGCTGCGCGGCACCAAGAAGGAAGACATCGAACGTGGCCAGGTGCTGTGCAAGCCTGGGAGCATCACGCCCCACACCCAGTTCGAAGGTGAGGTGTACGTGCTGACCAAGGAAGAGGGCGGGCGGCACACGCCATTCTTCAAGGGCTACCGCCCGCAGTTCTACTTCCGCACCACTGACGTCACCGGCAACGTGCAGTTGCAGGAAGGCACCGAGATGGTGATGCCGGGTGACAACGTCAAGGTCACGGTCGAGCTGATCAACCCGATCGCGATGGAGGAGCAGGTCCGCTTTGCCATTCGCGAGGGCGGCCGCACCGTCGGCGCCGGCGTGGTGACCAAGATCCTGGCCT
>JAJFJX010000106.1 GCA_021773655.1 Panacagrimonas sp. | reverse complement strand
CGGCACCGCCGCCGGCGCCGCTGTGGCGCGCCGCGATGGAATCGAACCTCCCAGGGCCTCGCGCCGGGCGCGCAGGTACTGCATCTCCGGGCTGTCGTCGGCAGGCCGGTAAAAATGCAGCGCTGCGGCGTGTTCGTCGCTCAGCGGCAGGTTGAAACGATTGCGGAAGGCCAGCAGGGCGCCGCGGTCCAGCTTTTTCTGCTGGTGCGTGGTCATCTTGCCCTGACCGGCCTCACCCATGCCGAAGCCCTTCTTGGTCTGCGCCAGAATCACGCTGGGCTTGCCGCTGCATCGAATCGCGGCGGCATAGGCGGCGTGGATCTTGACCAGGTCGTGACCCCCGCGCTTGAGGTGATCGATCTGATCGTCGGTCAGCCCCTGCGCCAACGCGGCCAGTTGCGGATTCTGGCCGAAGAAGTGATCACGGTTGTAGCGGCCGTCCTTGGCGGCAAAGGTCTGGAACTGGCCGTCGACGGTCTCGGAGAAGGCCTTGACCAGCGCACCGTCGGCATCGCGCGCGAACAGCCCGTCCCAGTCCGAGCCCCAGACCAGCTTGATCACGTTCCAGCCGGCGCCGCTGAACAGCGCTTCCAGCTCATCGATGATGCGGCCGTTGCCGCGTACCGGGCCATCGAGCCGCTGCAGATTGCAGTTGACCACCCAGACCAGATTGTCCAGCCCTTCGCGCGCGGCCAGCGTGAGTGCCGACATGGACTCGGGCTCGTCCATCTCGCCGTCGCCGAACACGCCCCAGACGCGGCGTCCGGCGGTGTCCAGGACACCGCGATGCTTGAGGTAGCGCATGAAGCGCGCCTGGTAGATCGAGCTGATCGGGCCGATGCCCATCGAGCCGGTGGGACACTGCCAGAAGTCCGGCATCAGCCAGGGATGCGGGTAGCTCGACAGGCCGCGTGCGCCATTGCGCCGGGCGGTGATCTCCTGACGGTAGTGGGCCAGATCGTGCTCGCTCAGGCGCCCTTCCAGAAAGGCGCGGGCGTACACGCCGGGTGCGGAGTGGGGCTGGAAGAACACCACGTCGCCACCGGAATCATCGGTGCGGGCGCGGAAGAAATGATTGAAGCCCACCTCGAACAGATCGGCCGCGCTGGCGTAGCTGGCGATGTGACCGCCCAGCTCACCGTAGGCCGCATTGGCACGCGCCACCATCGCCAGCGCGTTCCAGCGCATGATCGAGGCCAGCCGCTCTTCGATGGCCAGATCACCCGGAAACACCGGCTGCAGGTCGACCGGCACGGTATTCACATAAGGCGTGCCGTGCTGCGGTTGCCAGCCGATGGCGGGGTCGCGGGCGATGGACGACAACAGGTCGAGCATCTCTCGTGCGCGCGCCGGGCCCGCATTGGCGACCAGCGAGGCCAGCGCGTCGCGCCATTCCCGGTTTTCCATCTCGGCCTCGGACATGCGGTCCGATGGCGGCAGGACATTCATGTTCATGCTGAAGATTCGTTCGAGCGCAAAGGGCGCAAGGGGCGCAAAGGGCGCGGAGAAATACAACGTGGGCCGTGTTTGCCGTCACTGGCAAGGCGCGCCGTCCCTGAAAGTTCTCGTGATTGTCCTTGAAACCCGGCCCCCGGCTGGTCCGTCATTCCCGCAACAGCGGGATTCCAGTGATCGGAACACACGCTATTTCGGCTCTGGAGGTCCGCTTTCGCGGGCATGACGGAAGCTGGCTGAGGTTTATGGATAATCACGACAGTCCTTGGCGACCCTTGCGTTCGCCTTGCGCCCTTGCCTTGGGTTGAGATGCAGTTTCCAGATTCATGACGCCTCCTTCCTGGCCTGCCGATCATAGGCAGGCAGGCGGAGCAGGTGTGACTGAATAGGGTGATTGCGGCGCCCAAAAACAGCATAAAATGCTGCAGAACATCGGAACGACGGCACAATGAAGCTGGACATCACCGATCTGCGAATACTCGGTGTGCTGCAGGCCGACGCCAGCCTGAGCAATGTCGAGCTTGCCCGGCGGGTGCACCTGTCGGCCTCGCCCTGTCTTGCGCGCGTCAAGGCACTCGAAGCCGCGGGGCTGATCCGTCAGTACGTGGCGCTGCTCGATCCGGTTCAGCTCGGCCTGCTGCTCAACGTGTTCATCTTCATCAGCCTGAAGCAGCAGAGCCGGCCGTCGTTGCAGGCCTTCGAGGCCCGGGTCTGCGAGCATTCGGAGGTGATGGAGTGCTACCTGATGACCGGCGACGCCGATTACCTGATCCGCGTGGCGGTGCCCGATATGGCGGCGCTGGAGCGTTTCATCATCGAGGAACTGTCGCCGATGCCCGAGGTGGAAAAGATCCGCTCCAGCTTCGCGCTCAAGCAGGTGCGCTACAAGACGGCGCTGCCTTTGCAGGCCCTGGAATCCGCGGACCGCTGATCCCGCTTCCTACTCGGCCGGAACTTCGGCGCCGGGCGTGGCGGCCAGTACGGACTGGCGGTCCAGTTCCGCCGCGTGGCGCTCCGGCGAGCCGGTGCCGCGGCACAGGGCGGCGTAGAACGCCGGCACCACGATCAGCGTGAAGACGGTCGAGAACGCGACCCCGCAGGCGATGACCACGCCCAGGATCTGCCGGGCCTCGGCGCCGGCGCCGTCGGTGAGGATCAGCGGCAGGGCGCCGGCCACGGTGGCGATGGAGGTCATCAACACCGGCCGTAGCCGGGTGCGGGCGCCGTCGATCAGGGCGTCCTCGAACGCCAGCCCCTGGTCGCGACGCTGGTTGACGAACTCCACGATCAGGATGCCGTTCTTGGCTGCCAGCCCCACCAGCATGACCACGCCGATCTGCGAGTAGACGTTGAACGTCATGCCCAGCAGTACCAGCGCCGCCAGCGCCCCGAACAATGCCAGCGGGACCGTGCTGAGGATGACGATGGGGTGGACGAAACTTTCGAACTGCGCCGCCAGCGCCAGGTAGACGATCACCAGTGCCATCACGAAGGTGAACAGCAGCGCGCTGCTGGCGTCCTGGAACTCGCGCGACTGGCCGCTGTACGACACCCTTGCCTGGTGATCGGTCTCCTGTTCGACCACGCGTTCGAGCAGGTCCAGGCCCTGGCCCAGCGGCACGCCCGGCGCCAGGTCGGCACTCAGCGTGATCGAGCGCAGGCGATCAGTGCGCTTGTACTCGGCGGCCGAGGCCTGTTCGCGCAGGCTCACCAGGTTCGACAGCGGGACCAGACTCCCGGACAGCGCACGCACATGGATCTGACCCAGGGCGGTGACGTCGGAGCGCTGGTCGGCCTCGGCCTGCAGGATCACGTCGTACTCCTCGCCGCGATCCTGGAACCGTGACACCCGACGTTCGCCGAACATCGATTCGATGGCCTGGGCAATCGCCGACACCCGCACGCCCAGATCGCCGGCGCGGCGCACGTCGATGTCGAGCTGGAACTGCGGCTTGGTCTCCTTGTAGTCGGAGTCCAGGCGAACCAGTTCGGGATGCTCGGCCTCGATGCGCGCGATCACGCGGTCGCGCCACTGCGCAAGCTGCTCGTAGCTGGGGCCGCCCATGACCACCTGCACCGGCTGGCCGCGGCTGGCGCGAAAGCCGGTGCGCTGGATCACGTTGATGCGCGCACCGGTGATGTGGCGGTAAGCCTCGGCCACTTCATCGGCAACTTCGGCGGTGCTGCGTTCGCGTTCGTCCCAGGGCGCCAGGTTGACCCCGACCGACCCGTTGCTGACCTGGTTGCCGCCGCCGAAGCCGGGCAGGCGGAACAGCACGCGGGAGATCTCGCCCTTGTCCAGGTAGTCCAGCAGGGGCTTTTCCACCTCGTCCATGATCGCCGCGGTGTAGGCGAAGCTCGCCCCCTCCGGGGCACTGACGCTGATGGTGAACTGCCCGCGATCCTCGTTGGGCGTGAATTCACGCGGGATCACCGTGGCCAGCAGCGCGGTGACGCCCAGCATCAGGCCCAGGCCGACGATGGACCAGCCGCGGCGGCGGATCACGCTGCGCAGGATCCGCGCGTAGCCGTCGCTGAAGCGATCGACCTGTGCGTCGAAGCGCCGGAACCAGGCACTGGGCCTTTGCTTCGGGCGCAGCAGCCACACCGACAGCACCGGCGCCAGGGTCAGGGCGATGACGCCCGAGCACACCACCGCCGAGGCCAGCGCCAGTGCGAACTCGCGGAACAGACTGCCGATGCTGCCTTCCAGGAAAGCCAGCGGCGTGAACACCGCGATCAGCACCGCGGTGGTGGCCACGATCGCCATGCCCACCTCGCGTGCACCGCGAAACGCGGCCACCAGCGGCGGCTCACCCATTTCCAGGCGCCGGTGGATGTTCTCCACCATCACGATGGCGTCATCCACCACCAGCCCGATGGCCAGCACCAGCGCCAGCAGGGTCAGGATGTTGATGGAAAAGCCGAACCCGAGCAGGAAGATGAACGACGCCACCAGCGAGATCGGTACCGTCACCGCCGGGATCAGGGTGGCGCGCACATTGCCCAGGAACAGGTAGATCACCAGGATCACGAACAGCGCGGCGAAGGCCAGCGTGATCCGCACTTCCTGCAGCGCCACCTCGATGAACTCGGAAGTGTCGTAATTGAGTTCCAGGCTCATGCCCGGTGGCAGTTCGTCCTGCAGTTTTTCCGCCAGCGCCTTGGCAGCGCGCGCCACCGCCAGCGTGTTGGCACTGGAGGTCTTGATGATGCCGATGCCCAGCGTCTCGCGGCCGTTGGCGCGAAACGCCGAGCGCGGGTCGTCCGAACCCAGCTCGACCCGCGCGACATCCTTGATGCGCACCGGAAAGCCGTCCGGCCCGCGGGTGATGATCATCTCGCCGAAGGCTTCCGGCGTGCGGTACTGGCGCTCGGTGCGCAGCGTGAAGTCGCGTTCCCGGGTCTCGATGCGGCCGGCCGGGCGCTCGACGTTCTGTTCGCGGATCGCGTTTTCCACGTCGGCCGCGCTCAGGTCGCGCGCCGCCAGTCGGTCGCGGTCCAGCCAGATGCGCATGGCGTAGCGCTGGTCACCGCCCAGGAAGATGCGCGACACCCCCTCGATGGTGGCGAAGCGGTCGACCAGGAATCGGTCGGCGTAGTCCGACAGTTCCAGCGGACCCATGCTGGCGTCCGACAGCACGAAGAACATGATCGGTCGCGCGTCGGCATCGGCCTTGGTCACTTCCGGCGGGTCGGCCTGTTCGGGCAGGTTGCCCAGGACGCGCGAGACGCGGTCGCGCACGTCGTTGGCGGCGTCGTCGATGTTGCGGGACAGCTGGAATTCCACCGAAATGCTGGAACGGCCGTCACGTGACTCCGAGTTCATCGACTCGATGCCCTCGATGCCGGCGATCTGGTCCTCGACGATCTGCGTGACCTGCGACTCCACGATCGCCGCCGAGGCGCCGTCGTAGTTGGTGCGCACCGACACGATCGGCGGATCGATATCGGGATACTCGCGCACCGAGATCTTGAGCAGCGCGAACACACCGAACACCACCAGCAGCAGGTTGATGACGGTGGCCAGCACCGGCCGCTTGACGGAGGTATCGGACAACCACACGCGAATGGACTCCTGGGGGCCGCAGGCTGGCGGGTGGCCGGATTATGCGGTGACCGGAGGCGGACCACGGCATCGCCACGCAGGTTCCGACGCATTCGCGCGCAGGGACCTCGACCAGCGTGTGACTGGATCGTGTCCCGCGGCGTCCGATGGGGCCGGGCGGGCATGCCACGCCCGGCCGGACCGCTGCGTGCGGGACCGGCCGGCGTTCCGCCGTATGTCCGGCCGCGTGTCCTGCCGTATGTCCTGCCGCGGTTCCGGGCGCGCCGGCCTCAGGCCGCCGCCAGGACGCGTCCGGTGCGGCCGATGCCGGTCTGTCCGTGACGTCCGTACAGCGCCGGTCCGGCACCGCGCTGCAGCACCTGCAGCGCCGCGCCGATCCGTGCCTGCGCGTGCTGGAGCAGGGTGCGGGACTCGCGATTGGCACGTTGCAGGCGCTCGGCCGCGTCCTTGAGCCGTTGGCGCTCGGCGCCCAGTCCCAATGCGTCGATACGGGCCGGCAGGTCGCGGTCGCCACCGGCCAGGCCCCGCAATTCGGCCTGCAGGGCCTGCAGGCGTCCCACCGCGACTTCCTTGCTGCGGCTGGATTCCAGTAGCGCCTGCCAGTTGCGCGCCAGGATCGCCTCGCGTTCGCGCTGCAGAAGCTGGTCCAGGGCTTCGGCAGCCACCTGCTGGGCGTCGAGATTGCGTCTCAGGGCCTCGTGATCGGGGTTCACCGTGTCACTCCTGTCTGGGGTCTGGGGTCTGGGGGCGGAGAAGGGAACGGGGCGGCTCACCGACCGGCCTCCTGCCGCAGCAGGGCCGCGGCGATCGCCTGCGGATCGCTGACGTACAGGCCCTGTGCCAGCAACAGGCGGGTCTCGGCGACCCTGGATTCGTCGACCCCGCTGTGCGCGCGGGCCTGGTGTTCGACCTGTTGCAGTTGGCGCGCCTCGCCGGTCAGGGCCAGCGTGTCGTCGACCGGGCCGGCGGGATGCGCCTGGGCCGAAGTGGCGTTCTGGAGCCGGGCAGCGGCACGGACCGCGGTGGTCGGTGGCGTGCCGGCGTAGGCATCGATCTTGGTGCTCATGGCGCAGGTCCCGCAGAAGGTATGCCCCGGCTAACGGCACTTCGGCGTACATCTTGAGGGGCCCCGACGAACGGCGTGCCGGCGGCCATCGCCCGGCGGCCAAGGCGATGCTCGATGCTCAGAGCTCGATCCGCACGCTGCCGTCGGCCAGCACACGACCCTGCACCACGCGCCGCGAGCCGGAATTTTCAACCCGCAGGGCGTCGCCGACGGCGGCGTCGGACAGTGCCTTGCCCTGGCTGCGCACCTGGAAGCTGCCGTGGCCGCCGATCAGGGTCACCGACTGGCCGCGACGGACCACCCGTTGCGCGGACAGCATCGACGGCGACAGCGGCGCGCCACTGGCCACGGCACGGTTGGGCACCTGGCCCTCGACCTGTTCGGCGGCGTCCAGCCAGGCGCTGCCCAGCGTGGCGCGATCACGCCATTGAAGTTCGACGTCGTCGGCAGACACCGGTGCTCCGCGCAGCAGGGGGCGGCGTGCCACCAGCACCGGGACCTGCACCCGGATCGACACCGGTACATAGAGCTTCCAGCCCTGGCTGTCGCAGCGCACCTCGACCTGCGTGGCCGCAGATGACTGCGCCAGCGAGCGGGTCTGCAAGGTTTCGGGGCAGGTCGCCAGTTGCAGGCGCGGGTCCAGGCTCGCCGCTTGCAGCTCGGCATCCGCCGGCTGGCCGACGGCAGCCTCGGTCTCGGCCGCGGTGCGGATGCGCTCCAGCGATTCCGTCGCCAGGGCATTGACCGGGTCGCCGGACAGGGCCCAGAACAGGATCACGATCACGGCCAGCGGCCGCGCCAGATTAAACAGTGCCATGAGAGGGTTTCCGGGTTTGAGGACGATCATGGCAAGCCCGGGTGCAAGGCCTGTTCCAGCCGCGTGCGAGCGCCACGACCGCCCGGCGGCGACCGACCGACGGTGGTCCAGGACTTGCCGGTGGCGGCGGGAGACTCAATTCACGCAGGGAATCCCATGTCCGCCGGTTTGCTCGACAGCATTGATCTGAATACCCAGCTCGCCGGACACAACCGGCTGGCACTGCTTCTGTTCAGGCTCGACGCGCGCCAGATTTTTGGCATCAACGTGTTCAAGGTGCGCGAGGTGATCCCGCGACCTGCGCTGTCGTGGATGCCCGGCGCCCATCCCCAGGTCGCCGGCGTGGCGGAGATCCGCGGCCGCATGGTGCCGGTGATCGACCTGCATCTGGCGGTGGGCGGCAGCGCCAGTGTCGACCACGCCCGCCACGTCATCGTCACCGAGTTCAACCGTTCGGTGCAGGGATTTCTGGTGCGCGCGGTGGACCGCATCGTCCATGTCGACGTCGCCCGGGTCGAGGCCCCGCCCAGCGGACCCCAGGGCCATCTGACCGCCACCACGCGCGTGGGCGAGGAACTGGTGGCCATCATCGACGTGGAGAAGGTGCTGGCCGATGTGGTCGGACACCCGCCCGGTCTGAGCGAACAACTGCGCGAACGCGTGCAGCGCCTGGCGCCGTCGCACCGGCGGGCGCTGGTGGTGGACGACTCGCGGGTCGCGCGCAGCCAGATCGAGAAGGTGCTCGGCGAAATCGGCCTGGGCTGTACCGCGCTCAACACCGGCCGCGAGGCGCTGCTCTACCTGCAGGGCATGGCCGACCGCGGCCAGCGCCCGGAGGACGAACTGTTGATGGTGATCTCCGATGTCGAGATGCCGGACATGGACGGCTACCGTCTGACGACGGAAATCCGGCGCGACCCGCGCCTGGCGCCGCTGTACGTGATGCTGCACAGCTCGCTCAGCGGCGTGTTCAATCACAGCATGTCGCAGAAAGTGGGCGCGGACCGATTCGTGGCCAAGTTCAGCGCCGACGAGCTGGCCGAGGGCGTGCTCGAGCGTCTGCAGCAGGCCACCGCGTGAAGACCGCAGGCGCAGGAATTCGTGGGCCGGCGCGTGCATCCGGGCAGATGCGTCCGGGCACAGGACTTGTAGCGTGACCGGCATCTCCATCCACGGGAGCCACCATGAGCGGCACCGATCCCCTGTTCGGCATCCATGCGCAGGCACTGCAGATCCAGCGTCGGCGCATGGAAGTGCTGGCCGGCAACCTGGCCAACGCCGACACCCCCGGCTTCCAGGCGCGCGATGTCGATTTTCGCGCCGCGCTGGAACAGGCGATGAACCCGCAGGCGGCCGCACCGGCGACCCCGGCCAGCTCCAACTTCGTGCCCGGCGCGGCGGATGCAGCCCTGAAGTTTCGCGTCAATCTGCAACCCGCGGTGGACGGCAACACGGTCGACGTGCAGACCGAGCAGGCGGCGTTCATGGACGCCTCGCTGCGCTACCAGGCCGCGCTCGGCTTCGTCGACGGGCGCATCAAGAGCCTGCTGACGGCGATCACCGGCGAATAGGAGGACCTCGCATGAGCTCGTTTCGCATCTTCGACATCGTCGGCTCGGCGCTGTCGGCGCAATCCGCCCGCCTCAACACGGTGGCCTCCAATCTGGCCAATGCCGACAGCGTGGGCAGCACCCCGGAGGCCGCCTACAAGGCGCGCATGCCGGTGTTCCAGACCGCACTGGATGCGGCCGACCCGGCCTCGGCCGGCGTGCGCGTGCTGGGCGTGGTGGAAAGTCAGGCCGAGGCGGTCAGGCGCTTCGAACCGGGCAATCCACTGGCCGACGGCGACGGCTACGTCTACGCCTCCAACGTCAACACGGTGGAGGAGATGACCAACATGATTTCCGCCTCGCGCGCCTACCAGTCGAGCATCGAGGTGATGAACACGGCCAAGGATCTGGCCATCCGCACCCTGAGCCTGGGCAAGTAAGGAACCTCTCATGAACGTCGGCAGCACCACCTCCAACCCCTACGGCGAGCTCGGTCTGGGCCTGCGACCCACGGCCCCGCAAAGCGAGATGGGCCAGGCCGATTTCCTGCGCCTGATGACCACCCAGTTGCAGTACCAGGATCCGTTCAAGCCGATGGAGTCCGGCGAGTTCCTGGGCCAGATCGCGCAGTTCTCCACCGTGTCCGGCATCCAGGGCATGCAGGAATCGCTGGACGGGCTGGCCGCGGCGCTGAGCTCCAACCAGACCCTGCAGGCCGCCAGTCTGGTCGGCCGCGGCGTGATGGTGCCGTCCAGCGCGGCCTGGCTGGGCAGCGAGGGCAAACTCGAAGCCGGCGCCGAGCTGCCGTTCAGCGGTCGGCTGGTGGTCGAGATCAGCGATGCGGCCGGGCAGGTCGTCGACCGCCTGGACCTGGGCGCGCAGCCCGCCGGCGTGGCGCGCTTCAGCTGGGACGGCCAGTCGGCAGACGGCAAGCGCCCGGGTGAGGGCGCCTACTCGATCAACGCGATGCTGGTCGGCGCCGACGGCGTCGCCGAGCAGGTGCAGCCGCTGGCCGCCGGCACCGTCAACAGTGTCTCCATGGGCGCCAGCGGACTGGTGCTCAACCTCAATGGCATGGACCCGATCCCGCTGTCCGCGGTCCGCCAGATTCTCTGACCCCCAACCCGGAGCTTCCATGTCCTTCAAGATCGCCCTGTCCGGCCTGAACGCGGCCTCGGCCGAGTTGTCGGTGACCGCCAACAACATCGCCAACGCCAACACCACCGGTTTCAAGCAGTCGCGCGCCGAGTTCGCCGACTTTTTCCCGCAGTCCGCCTACGGTCTGTCGCAGAACGCCATCGGCGCCGGCGTGCGCCTGGAACGCGTGGCCCAGCAGTTCACGCAGGGCAACGTCAATTTCACCGACAACGCGCTGGATCTGGCGATCTCCGGCGAGGGCTTCTTCACCGTTTCCGACGGCGGCGCCACGCTCTACACCCGCGCCGGCGAGTTCGGTACCAACCGGGACGGCTACGTGGTCAATGCCAGCGGGCATCGACTGCAGGTATTTCCGCGCAACGCCGGCGGCGCCGGTTTCGACGCCTCGCGCACCGTGGACCTGCGCCTGTCCAATGCCGACAACCCGCCGGGCGCCACCACCCGCATCGAGGCCGGCTTCAACCTGCCGGCCAACGCCGTGGCGCCGGCCACGACACCGTTCGACGCCACCGACCCGACCAGCTTCAACACCTCGACCGCGGTCACCGTCTACGACTCGCTGGGCACGGCGCACGCCGCCAACCTGTACTTCACGCGCACCGCCAATCCCAACGAGTGGACGGTCAACATGCAGGTCGACGGCGTGGATGTCGGCGCCTCCACCACCCTGCAGTATTCCGATACCGGCACCCTGGTCTCTCCGGCCGGCGGCCAGATCACGCTTCCGGCCACGGTGCCGACCAACGGCTCGGCGCCGCTGAGCCTGACCCTGGATGTCAGCGCCTCGACGCAGTACGGCGAAGGCTTCGCCGTCAGCCGACTGGGCCAGGACGGCTTCGCCACCGGGCGCCTGGCCGGGATCGATGTCGGTGAGGGCGGCGTGGTGCAGGCGCGCTACACCAACGGCCAGTCGGCGCAGATCGGCCAGATCGCGATGGCCAGCTTTCCCAATCCGCAGGGCCTGCAGCAGGTCGGGTCCACGGCATGGGCGCAGAGCTTCAATTCCGGCGCGCCGGTCAGCGGCGCGGCCGGCACCGGCAATTTCGGCGACGTGCAGTCCGGCGCGCTGGAGTCTTCCAATGTCGACCTCACCGCGCAGCTGGTGAACATGATCGAGGCTCAGCGCAACTTCCAGGCCAACGCCCAGATGATCTCCACCAGCGACCAGATCACCCAGACCATCCTCAACATCCGGTAACGCGTCGTGGACAGAGCCCTCTACATCGCGATGACCGGCGCCACCCAGACGCTCAAGGCGCAGGCGCTCAACAGTCACAACCTGGCCAATGCCGGCACCGTCGGCTTCAAGGCCGAGCTGGCGGCGCAGGCGGCCGTGGCGGTCGAAGGGCCGCAACTGGCGACCCGCGTCAACACGCGCCTGGACGGGCTGGGCTTCGACGATCGGCCGGGCGCCATCCAGCACACCGGCAACCCGCTGGACGTGGCCCTGGCCGAAGGCCGCTGGCTGGCGGTGCAGGCCGCCGACGGCGTGGAAGGCTATACCCGCGCCGGCGACCTGCGCGTCGGACCCGACGGCTTGATGCGCACCGCCGCCGGGCATCTGGTGATGGGCGAGGGCGGGCCGGTGTCGGTGCCGCAGAACACGCAGTTGTCGATCGGCGGCGACGGCACGCTGACGGTGCAGCCGCAGGGCCAGGGCGCAGAAGCCCCGGTGGTGATCGGGCGCCTGCGCGTGGTTTCCGCCACCGCCGCGCAACTCGAACGCGGCGATGCCGGCCTGATGCGCGCGCGCAACGGCATCGAGCCCGAAGCCGCGGCCGGCGCGGTGCTCACCCCCGGGGCGCTGGAAGCCTCCAATGTCAATCTCGCCGACGCCATGGTGCAGATGATCCAGCTCGCACGCAGCTTCGAGATGCAGGTCAAGCTGATGCGCAGCGCTGAGGACAACGCCCAGGCCAGCGCCAGCCTGATGCGGATGGCTTGAAGCTGATCCCGAAGATGTTGCCCGGGCGGCTCCGGCGCATCGGTTCGCGCAGGTTGCGGCGCTGGATCATCAGCACGAACAGGCCGGCGCCGATCATCGACCGGATGCCGCAGGCCGCAACCTGAAACCGGGGTGCGGGCCGATGCGCATTGACCCGCGCGACACGTCTCCGGCGAAATGTTGCATTGCGATGGCGGCAGCGCTTTGGCACAATCCGCGCCCTTTTCCGTCGCCCTCCCGGCCCGGAAGTCCATCCCAAGAACAGGCAGGAGTTTTCGGATGAGCGCAGTCAAGGGTGTGCAGATCACGGGTGCGATGCCCACGGCGTACAAGAAGATTCTCACCCCCGAGGCGCTCGCCTTCCTCGCCAGGCTGGTCCGCAAGCACGGCCCCACGCGCGACAAGCTGCTGGCCAGCCGTGTCGAGCGCCAGGCCGCCATCGACAAGGGCAAGCTGCCCGGCTTCCTCAAGGAGACCAGGAAGGTCCGCGACGGCAAGTGGAAGATCGCCGGCATCCCGGCGGCGCTGCAGGATCGCCGTGTGGAGATCACCGGCCCGGTCGACCGCAAGATGGTGATCAACGCGCTCAACTCCGGCGCCAAGTGCTTCATGGCGGATTTCGAGGATTCCGCCAGTCCCACCTGGAACCTGATGATGGAAGGCCAGATCAATCTGGCCGATGCGGTGCGCCGCAGGATCAGTTTCACCAACGAGGCCGGCAAGCAGTACAAACTCGGCGCCCGGACCGCCACCCTGCTGGTGCGTCCGCGTGGCTGGCACCTGGATGAAAAGCACATCCTGATCGACGGCAAGCCCGCACCCGGCGGCATCGTCGACTTCGCGCTGTTCTTCTTCCACAACGCCAGGGAGCAGCTCAAGCGCGGCGCCGGTCCGTACTTCTACCTGCCCAAGATGCAGTCGCACCTGGAAGCGCGCCTGTGGAACAGCATCTTCAAGGATGCCCAGGACCTGCTGAAGATTCCGCAGAAGTCGATCAAGGTCACGGTGCTGATCGAAACGATCTGGGCCGCGTTCGAGATGGACGAGATCCTCTACGAGCTGCGCAACCACATCACCGGCCTCAACTGCGGACGCTGGGACTACATCTTCAGCTGCATCAAGGTGCTCAAGGAGCGCAAGGACTGGGTGGTGCCGGACCGCTTCCAGGTCACCATGGACAAGCACTTCCTGGATTCGTATTCGAAGCTGCTGTGCCAGACCTGCCACAAGCGCGGCGCCTCGGCCATGGGCGGCATGGCGGCCTTCATCCCGACCAAGGATGCGGCCAGGAACGAAGAGATCTTTGCCAAGGTCCGCGCCGACAAGCTGCGCGAGGTCCACAACGGCCATGACGGCACCTGGGTGGCGCACCCGGGCCTGGTGCAACTGGCGATGGACGTGTTCGACGAGCACATGCCCGGTCCGAACCAGATCGACAAGCAGTTCAATTACAAGATCAAGGCCGCCGACCTGCTCAAGTGTCCGGACGGGCAGATCACCGAAAACGGCCTGCGCATGAACATCAACGTGGGCATTGGTTACGTCGAGTCCTGGATCAGCGGCAACGGCTGCGTGCCGCTGCACAATCTGATGGAAGACGCCGCCACCGCAGAGATCTCGCGCACGCAGATCTGGCAGTGGCTCCGGCAGGGCGCCTCGCTGATCGACGGCCGCAAGGTCACCCGTGAACTGGTGCTGCAGGTGATCGACGAGGAACTGGCCGCCTATCGCAAGCAGCTCGGCGAACGCTACTACCAGGGCCGCTTCGCAGAGGCCGCCGGAATCATGGCGCGCATGTCCACCGCCAGCGCCTGCGCGGATTTCCTCACCCTTCCCAGTTACGATTATCTGGATTGACCTGATGTAGGGCGGCCCGTGGCCGCCACCCGAGCCGGCGGGCACGCCCCGTCCCGCGGGTCGCGATCAACCACCAGTCACGAATCACCAATCACGCTTTCACCCCCCGAGGTAACCACCCCATGAGCAGCACCCGCGAGCAGCAGATCAAGGCCCTGGAACAGGACTGGTCGACCAACCCCCGCTGGCAGAGCGTCAAGCGCGCTTACACGGCGGCCGATGTCGTGCGCCTGCGCGGCAACGTGCAGATCGAGCACACTCTGGCGAAGAACGGCGCCGAGAAGCTGTGGGCCAAGGTCAATGGCGGAGCGAAGAAGGGTTACGTCAACGCCTTCGGCGCCATCACCGCGGGCCAGGCCAT
>JAJFJX010000105.1 GCA_021773655.1 Panacagrimonas sp. | reverse complement strand
ACCGTTGTTGACGATGTTCTGCAGGTTGGGGTTGGGCACGAAGCCGCGGTTGTTCAGGAAGTCGAAGCGACCACCGAACAGCAGATCGTTGCCTTCAGCGCCGGCGATGATGTCGTTGTCGAAACCGCCGATCAGGATGTTGTTGGCGACCGAACCCAGGATGTCGTGCTGAGCAGACGAGCCGATGCCGTAGTTTTCGGTGCCGACTTCGTGCTCGCTCTCGAAGGCCTGACGGCCGCCGACGATGACGTTGATGTCGTCGAGGAAGCCGTAGAGGTTGCCGGAGGCATCGTAGTGCTCGATCTCGTCGATCTCGACGTTGATGCCGTTGTCGGAAAGGATGCGGCCGTCTTCGCCGGTAGTGGCAGAAGTGCCCGTGTTGAACTGGCCGGTGAGGCGCACCACGATGGGCTCGTCGTCGTCAGAGAACTCGCCGAGGAACCAGTCGCTGTCCTGTGCGGAGTTGTTGCCGGCTGCGAGGTCGTCGGAGGTGGAACCGCCGTTGACGAACAGGCTGTCGCCGTCGACGCTGCTCAGCAGCGAGCCTTCGCCGAAGAAGAAGTCGCCGTTGCGGCCGCCGGAGAGGACGTCACGTCCGCCGCCCGCGAGGGGGCCGACGCCGCCGCCGGTGAGGAAGTCGTTGCCGATGCCGGTCAGCGCAGTGTCGGCGCCGAAGCCGCCGAGGAAGATGTTGCCGTCGGTGGAGACGCCGTCGCCACCGAAGCCGGTGCCGTCGAAGTTGATGTCACCGAAAAAGTTGTTGACCAGGTCGCGGGCCGCCGGATTGCCGGGCGAGCCCTGGTCCAGCGGATTGCGGGCGTATGCGTCGATCACGCCATAGGTGCCCAGACCTGCGCCACCGGTCGCTGCGTCGATCACCGCGGCGAATTCGGCGTTGGCGGGATTGTTCTCGATGGCGTTGGCCTGGATGGCGTTGTTGCCGTTGAGATCCAGCCCGGTGATCTGGCGCGCCGGGTTGGTGAAGTCGATGCGGATGTCCATGTCGCCGGTCAGGCGCATGGCGTCGAGCTCGGAGATCGGCAGGTCGACGGTTTCGATGGTCAGGTTGTTCTGAACCGTGGTGCCCTGGTCCAGAACCGTCACCGAACCGGTGCCGATGGTGTTGCCGTTGAGCGTCAGGGTCAGGGTCAGCGTTTCGTCCGGCTCCACGACATTGTCGTTGCGCAGGCCGATGGTGAGCGGAAGCAGATTGCCGTTGCCGTCGGTGACCAGGAAGCCGTTGAGCTGCGGGGTGCCGGTGTTCTGGGAATCGACGAACGTCAGATCACCCGCGTTCACGCCGGTGATGGAGTAGGCAATGCTGGTGTTCGGCGGCAGGTTGGAGGCGTCGAACGAGAACTCGAACGACTGGCCTTCGCCCACGGAGGGGTTGCTGGTGTTGACGACAACGGCAGGGTCACCGCCGGTGGGGTCGCCGGTGGAGGTGTCGTTGATGGTGACCGCTGCAGAGGTCACTGCATCCCCGGCACCGGTAACACGCAGGGTCAGGGTTTCGGCGCCTTCGGTGCTGCCATCAGCTGCGAGCACGACGGTGACGAAGGCACGACCGCTGCCGTCGACCTGCGTGGTGCCGGTGAGCTGGTTGGACGACGAGTTGTTGATGCTGGCGATGTCGTTGGCCGACAGGCCGAGGATCTCGAAGTTGACGACACCACCGGTGCCATCGGTCTGGATCTCGAAAGTGACGGAGTTGTCGTCACCGCTCTCGTTGACGCTGGTGACGTCGGGCGTCACGGTCTGCACGGCGGGATTGACGGGCTGGCCACCGCCACCTCCACCGCCATCACTGTCGCTGTCGGATGCCACCACGATGGCGGCGACGCCGACACCGGCGGCGGCCACGGGAACCACCCAGCCCGGCAGGCTGGAAGCAGAGCCAGACGCGGCGGCACCGCCGGCCTGGGCAACCATGCTGTGGCTGGATTCTGGCGTGAACACGCTGTCGGCGCTGAGGCCGGACAGCAGTGCGGAATCTGCGCTGGACAGCACGATGCTGTCAGCAGAAGCGACCTCAACGGACCCCTCCGCAGCGGCGGCTTCTTCGGTGACGGTGCCTTCGGCGGCGCCTTCAGAGGCGGCCTGATCGGACTCTTCGACGCCCTCCTCGATCTTCTTCTTCAACTCGGCGAGTGCATCGACCTGCTGAAGATTCAGGACTGCTTCGTCCGCACCTTCCGAAGCCGCGCGGTCGACCTTGTGCTTTGCCATTTGTTTTATCCCCTATGGATAAGTGAGTTACAGATAAGAAAGAGAGCGGTGGTCCCCGCCTGCTCGGTAAACGCCCGCGAACGTCGTCACGAAGCTACACCTCGCCGAAGCGTAATGAGCCCACATGACAGTGTCAACGGTATTTTGGTGAAAAAAGTTCGTGAGGTTGTGCCCGAAAGCAACGGACCCGTAAAGAGTTTTGGGACTTGCCTTCATTCAGCTTCAGCGCTCGGTGAGCGCCTCGGCCGAACCCCGACGGAGCGGTTTAAGCAAATACTGAGCCACAGTGCGCTTGCCGGTGATGATCTCCGTGGTGGCGGTCATGCCCGGCAGCACTTCTATGGGGTCTCGCCCGTCACGCTCTGGAATCTTGTCGATGGCTAGGTGCACGCGGAATTTGGGTTCTTCGTCCTGCCGCGGCATTTCTTTTTCGACAGTGTCCGGGCTGATATACGTCACCTTACCACGCAACGATCCGTAGATGGTGTAGTCGTACGCGTCGAGCTTGATGTTGGCGGGCAGGTCCATGCGCAGGAACGCCACGTCCGCCGGGGAAACCTGCGCCTCGACGATCAGCGGGTCATCGGAGGGCACGATCTGCAGCAGTTCGTCCCCAGGGCGCATGACGGCGCCGGTGGTGGTGACCTCGATGTTGTTGATGGTGCCGCTCATGGGCGCGCGCACCTGGGTGGCGGCCAGGGCTTCCATGCGCTGGGTGAGCTGCTGCGAGGCCTCTTCCAGCGCGCTGCGGCTCTGCGCCAGTTCGCCCTGCGCTTCCTGACGAAAGGC
>JAJFJX010000104.1 GCA_021773655.1 Panacagrimonas sp. | reverse complement strand
CTTCGATTCGGCTCGGCATCCGGGCTCCGGGCAGACGCAGGTCCCGCTTGCGCGGCCGTCCCGGCCTGCTCAGCGGCAGCGCGGAGTGGACGACGCCGGGCACCGGGTGCACCCTTGCATGGCTCCTAGAATCAGAGCTTCGCTTCAAGAACAAGAACCAGATCTTCAAGAACCAGAAAATACGAGGAGATGAAATGCGCACACCCCCGACACAGTTGGGCTTGGGACTGTCCCGCAGGGCTTCGGCTCCACGCCAACTGCAAGGCTTTTGTCTACGACGCAATGCAGCCGGGCTGCCGCCGGCTGTTCGAGCACCCCGGGGCGCCCCTGCCACCCGCGATCAGGTCGGGACCCGCGAGCGGGGCATTGAAATGCAGGCATCCACCGGCGTCCTCGCGACAGGCGCATTGGCTGCCCTTCTGGGTCTGGCGCCGATCGTCGGCGACGCAGCACCACGGGGCAGCGAGTTCGATAACCAGATGGGGCCGGCTTCGGGCGGCATGGAGGGCGTCGCCGTGGCCCGTCCGCAGGATGCCATCGGCATGTTGTTTGCCAATCCGGCAACGCTGACACAGCTCAAGGCCCGCACCGAGTTCCTGCTGGGGGCCGCCTACGTCGCGCCGGATCTCGACGCCAGTGGCCCGCCCACCGATCTGTTCGGTGGGCCACCGGACCAGGCGCCGCTGACCGGAGCGTTCAGCGGTGATTCCCGCCTCAGAGCGGTGCTGGCGCCGAACGCGGCGGCGCTGCATCGCTTCAGCGACAACCTCGTGGGCGGCTTTGGCTTCACGGGTTTGTCCGGCCTGGGCGGTGACTTCCGCAACGTTGATGGGCTGCCCAACCTGGTTTCCGATCTGAAGATCTTCGGCGCCAACTTTGGCGCTGCCTACCAGGTCACCGAGGCCTGGAGCATCGGCGCCGTCGGCACACTGGGCATCGGCAGTCTGCAGATCGGGCTCACCAACAACAGTGGCGCGGTCAACAATTTCGGCTTTGGCGGCGCAGTCGGCACCACCTACGACCTGGGGCCGGTCGTCCTGGGTGTGACCTACAGAGCGCCGTTATCGATTACCTACAAGCAATTGATCGAGCGGGCGCCCGACGACTTCGCCGACCTGGAACTGGAGCAGCCGCAGCAGGCGCAGTTCGGCATCGCCACCACCCCGGCGATCCTGCCCAACAGCCTGATCGCCCTGGATTTCACCTGGAAGGACTGGTCCGGCGCGGAGACCTATTCGTCGTTGTGGGAAGACCAGTTCATCGGTGCGATCGGGGTGCAGCATCGTTTCGGCGAGGGTATCGGCGCAGTGACCCTGCGGGGCGGCTACAGCTACTCCACCAGGCTTCCCGAGGACGACGACGAGATCGGCTCCGGCTTTGGCGATCTGGAGACGGTCGCCACGCCAGACCAATCGGGCAGCCTGCCGGTCACGCCCACCTTCGTGCAGCTTGCCCACGCGACGATCACCAACGGGTATTGGCGCCAGGGGATTTCGGTCGGGCTCGGCGTGAAGTTGCTGGACTCGGTGCGCGTTGACCTGCACGGCAACTACGGCTTTGACGGCAAGGAGAGGATCGGCCCCTTCCAGTCCGAAGCCTCCATATTGCAGATCGGTGTCGGGTTGACGTGGACGATTCCGAATTCGCACCCGCCGCTCCGGGAAGCCGCGAGGTCGGAGCGACCGATCATTTCCCCCGATGGACCGGACCGCCCCCGTGATGCAGACGACAACGCGGGTCTGGCAGAGGCCAAGGCAAAGGCCGCCTGAAGCGATCAGCCCGGATTGGCCCCCGCCTGCAGGTCTTAAACGTGTCCCACGACACCGGCGCCGGCCTGGTCGCCGTCCGGGCAGGCACACCGAGCCGGAATCGGTGTGCCTGCCTGCAATCGAAGCGCAAGAACGCGTTCGACGAGGACGACTTCCCCGCCAGTGGCGGAATGCTGCGGATCTACCCGGGCCAGCGCAGCGCCCGGAATGGACCGGCGCCGTCAGGGCAAATCGTGGCCCGATCTACAACTGGCGGGATACGGCCGGCGGGGGTTCAACTGGAATGATTCGCCGGGTCGCCCCCCTGGTGCGCCAAATGCGCCAGGTGCGCCAGGTGCGCCGACACCGGCGCGGAGTCCGTCAGCGCTGTACGGGGTCCAGGGGCCACGCCGATTGCAGGAACGGGACGACCGCCTCCTGCACATCGGCCAGCCGGCCGTGAAACAAATGCCCGGCGCCGTCCACGGCCACCCATTGCGGGGGGGGCTGGTAACGCGCCGCGGCCGCGGCGGTGTCGTCGTAGGCCACGATGTCGTCGTCGCGCGAGTGCAGCACCAGCCACGGACAGCCTGGATGTGGCGGGTCCTCGGCGATCTCAAGATAGCGTCCAAACGGCGGCGCCACGCTGACCAGTACCCGCGCACCGGTTCGTGAGGCGGCCTTGAGGCTGACATAGGCACCGAACGAGAAGCCTGCCAGGAGCAGATCGTCCGGCACCTCCTGCCTGCGCATCCAGTCCACCACGCGCACGCAGTCCTCGGTTTCGCCACGGGTATTGTCGTGCTGGCCGCCGCTGGCGCCGACGCCGCGAAAGTTGAACCGTGCCACCGCCAGGCCCGCCTGCAGGGCACAGGAGGACAAGGTGTAGACCACCTTGTTGCTCATCGCCCCGCCGTGCAGCGGGTGCGGATGACAGACCACCGCCACGCCGCGTTCGGCCGCTTTCGGCCGAGCGATCAGACACTCGATGGCCCCGGCGGCGCCGTCGATGACCCCTCGTGCGCTGCCGCCAGGGGCCGGCCAGTCCAGCGGCTTGCCCGTCGCGCTCACAGCCCGGGCGCCCAGCGACGACGACGCCCGGTGCGTGGCAGCAGCGGCAGGACCAGGCCCAGCAGCAGGCCGGTGACGAGCAGCCCGATGCCGGTGAGCACTCCGGACAGGCCGTAGCCGCTGGCCGCCGCGGCCTGGGGCGTATATGGCCCGGAAGCATGGTCTGCGTTCACGATCATCGCAGGCGCCGTGGGCGGCGTGGCTTGCTCGGCGGCGGCCCGAAGGCGACGGTTGTCCAGTTCCAGCTCGCGGTTGCGCGTGCGCAGCGCGGCCAGTTGCGCTTGCGCGGCGACCAGCCGCTCATGGGCCGCAGGCTGCTCGGACAGGTAGCGGGTCAGCACCCAGCCTTCGTGCCCCGGCCCGACGCGGACGCGGGAGTACCCGCTGGCATCGTGGTGCTCGATCAGGTCGACCTGCGTGCCTGACCTGATCATGGCAACCACTTCCGAGGCCATGCCCTTGTCCGCGCGCAGCGTGACGGCGGTCCGGTCGCTGATGTAGCGAATCGAAGCGCCACCGTCCCCGGCCGACAGGCCGGTCGTCCCGCAACAAAGAAAAAGAAGAATCCATCCTGCCCGCTGCACGCCGCGCCACTCCCTGGATTTCGGCCCGTTGAAACTGCCAGTCTAATCAAAGTCGCGGTGCTTGCCGTTTGCCGCAGAAGCGGCGAGCCTTGCGCGCCGTGACGCCATCCACCGACGCCTCCATGCCACTGGTTCCGACCACCGGGCGCGCCGCCCCCTGGCAAGCCGATTCCCGCAGCCTGTCCGCCGTGCGGGTCGGTCTGGGCGCATTCCTGCTGTTCGACGCGCTGGCGCGCCTGGCCGGCGCCGGCGCCCTGTATTCGGACCTCGGCCTGTTGCCGCGTGACGCGGCACTTGCGCTGCTGCACACCGCCCAATGGTCGCTGCACCTGGTCAACGGCAGTGCACTGTTTGCCAGCCTGCTGATGTTGCTGCAGGGCGTGGCCGCGGCGGCGTTGATGCTGGGCGTGCGCAACCACCTGGCGACCTGGGCCTGCTGGGCCCTGGCGATCTCGGCAGCCACCCGCAACCCGCTGGCGGTGGTGCCGGCCGACGCCTACGCCATCGTGCTGTTGAGTTGGGCGCTGCTGCGCGGCGGCTGGCCCGTGGCGCACGCAGGCCGACCGGCACCTGAGCGGACACCGCAGACCCACCCGGCGGACCTCGGCCTGTGGTTGAGCGTGCTGCTGCTGCCGGTGCTGTGCGCCCTGACCGTTCGCGGTACCGCGCTGGCGCCGGCAGCACTGATCACCGCTGCGGCGCTGGTGGTGTCGGCGCTGCTGCCTGCACCGGGATACTGGCCACGCCGCTTCGCGCTGCTGCTCTACCTGTGCGGCGCGCTGGCACTGTGGATGGCCGGTGGCTGGGGACCGCTGCCGGCGCTGGCGATGCTCGCCAGCCTTTTGCTGGTGGACCCCGGCCTGTGGCACTGGCGGGAATCCGCGGCAACGCCGAGACAGTGGCGTCTGCACCTGGAACCGCGCGATTCGGACCTGGAACGGGACACCGAACGCCTGCTGCGCTGGTTCGGCCAGGGCGCACTGCGGCGCGTCAGCAGCGACCACGGCGCGCGCGTGCAACGCCTGTTCGACGGCGGCGCCCGGCTGGTGCTGATCGATGATCGACAAACCGCCCACCGGGATGCCGACGCCGTGTTGCTGCTGGCGCGCCACTCGCTCCCGGGCCCCGCGCTGCGCCCGTTCCTGGGCAGCGCAACGCTGCGCCGGAAAATCGAGGCCTGGATCGTGCGTTCCGCGGCCACGCCGCGCATCGAGGACCTGCCCGTCGCCGACAGGTCCGCGGTCCGGCCGGCCAACGTCGTGCTGTGCACGCTGCTGGGCCTGGCCGTGCTGCTGTCCCAGGGCCGTTCGATGCTGGCATTCCGGCAACCGGCGGCCACGATGTCCAACGTCAGCTTTCCGTACACGATCCTGGCACCGCTGGCCCTGCACCTGTCGTGGCTGGAACGGCGCTCCGACCCCGGCGTCGAGCGAACCTGGCTGGTGGTGGTGGGCGAAGCTGGCGACGGGCGCCTGTTCGACGCACTTTCAAGACCGGCCGACCCGCTGCCGCCGGTTCGCTACGGCCGCGAGCAGGCTGCGCTGGCCCCGGGCCTGCGCGGGCGACGCTATGTCGAGCGCCTGATGCAGCCCACGCAGACCATCGCCCGCGCCGCGCTGGCGCGCAGCCTGTGCGAACGTCACCGTGGACAGCTACGCCAGGTGCGCCTGGTGCAGGTCGTGCAAGCCGCGACACCCGCCAGCGCGCCGGCCGAACAGCGCATCCTCGACCGTCACGGCTGTGCCGAAGGCCGGCCCGGCGCATGGAGCCCGACGGCCTTGATCGATATCGGAGCCCGTGCACCGGGGGGGTCTACGACTGCCACCGGCATTCGGCGTCCGGCGAACATTCGGGGTCGGGGTCGGGGTTCCGACCAGGATTGGGGCCCCGCCCCGGGAGTTCTGCGACCTTGATCGACATCGGCGCGAATCTCACTCACGAAAGCTTCGCCCGCGACCTGCCACAGGTCCTGGACGCCGCCTGGGGCGCCGGCCTGGAGGCGATCATCGTGACCGGCAGTTGCATGACCAGTTCGCGCGAGGCGCTGCACCTGGCGCGTGCGAATCGCGCAAGGCTGTACGCAACTGCCGGCCTGCATCCGCATCACGCCGCGAGCTGGTCGGCGGACGATGCCGAGTTGATCCGCGAACTGGCGCAATCACCTGAACTCGTTTCGCTGGGCGAGTGCGGGCTGGACTATTTTCGCGACATTTCGCCGCGCAACGCGCAGCGCAGGGCCTTCGCCGCCCAGCTGGCGCTGGCGGCCGAACTCGGCAAGCCGGTTTTCCTGCACCAGCGTGACGCCCACGCCGACTTCCTGGCGGTGTTGCGCGAACATCGAGCGGCGTTGGGCGCGGTCTGCGTGCACTGCTTCACCGACACCGTGGAGGCTGCGCAGGCCTATCTGGCGCTGGACTGCCATCTCGGCATCACCGGCTGGATCTGTGACGAGCGTCGCGGCCAGCACTTGAGCGATGTGGTGCGCCAGATCCCACCCGAGCGATTGATGGTGGAAACCGACGCGCCGTACCTGCTGCCGCGCAATCTTCCGCGCGCTCAGCGGCCGGCCGACGGCCGTCGCAACGAACCGCGATTCCTGCCCTGGGTGATCGCCGCCATCGCCACCGCGCGCGCGGCGCCGGCGGACCTGCTTGCGGCGCAGACCGCGTGCACCGCCCGCGCGTTTTTCGGCCTGCCGCCCGTGCCGGCCACTGCGACCTCAGACGCCGCCGGCGCAGCTTGAGGGTAACGGGGCTGCGGCCGGCGCCACCGGTCCGGCGCCGCGCAGGACGCTCAGCGCCACGCGGCCGATGGCGTCGCCGCTCAGACTGCCCAGGTAGAGATGGCCGTCATGCTCGCGCACGCTGGTGATGGGCGCATAGGCACCGGCCTGGGTGGCGCGGTACTGCTCCACCACGCGGCCTTCGAGGTCCAGGCCGACGATGAAAGCCATGTGCGCCGGGCCGGGCATCAGCGCCGCGGGCAGGCGCGCGATCACCCGGCGCCAGAACGGATGCGGTGCCAGGGTGTCGAGCAAGGCGCTGCGCGGCGCAACCAACGCCACCCAGAACCGGTCACGGCCATTGAAGGTGATGTTGTCGGGAAAGCCAGGCAGGTTGTCGATGAACACCTCGGCACTGCCGGCGCGCGGACCACGCATCCAGTAGCGGGTGATGCGGTAGTCGCTGGTCTGGGCGACCAGCACGTAGTCGTCGTTCGGTCCCAGCGCCACGCCGTTGGCGAACCGCAAGCCGGCCAGCAGGGTCACCGCTTCGCCCAGTTCCGGCTGCCAGCGCAGCAGCCGTCCGTGTGCACCGTGTTCGAGCATTTCGAGCGTGTGCTTGCCATACCCCGACTTCCACGAGGCGTCCGTGAAATAGATCTGGCCCTGGCCATCGACGTCTACCCCGTCTGCAAAGCCCAGATTCAAGCCGTCGGCATGCTCGGCCAGCGGAGTGATCCGACCGTCGCTGCTCAGGCTGAGCAGACCCTTGCGGGCATCGGCCACCGCCAGTCGGCCATCGGCCATGAACTGGAGACCCAGCGGACGGCCACCGGTATTGGCCAGCACCGTGCAGCGACCGTCGCGCGGGTCGACACGCACGATGCGGCCATCCTCCAGACCACTGTGCAGTTGGCCCCGGGCGTCGATCGCGATCGCTTCCGGGCCGGCCAGCGCGCCGGCGGCCAGACGCTGGACGGCCATCAGCCGCTGGTTGGGCGCATAGGGTTCGACCTCCAGCGACGGTGCCGGCTGCGGATTCCAGGCCACCGGTTCGATCTCCACCGGCCACAGCAGCAGGTAAACGGGCAAGGCCAGCAGGGCCGTCAACGACATCAGCAGCAGGGGGTGCTTCAACCGGAACTCCTGGGTGCGTGCAGAAAGACCAATTGTGTCGGTGCAGCCAGCCAAGGTCCACGTGACCCAGCAAGGCGCTTGAACGCAAAGGGCGTAAAGAACGCAAAGAAAAGCAACATGGACTGTCCATGCCTTCTCTGGTGCGGGGCGCCGTCCGTCAAAGTGCTCGGCGCCCTTTCCGTTCGCCTGGCACCTTTGCGTTGAAATGCAGTTGGTTGAAATGCAGTTGGTTGAAATGCAGTTTGTTGAAATGCAGTTTCCAGGCTGCCCCCCGAAGCAGAGCGGGCCTGGGCCCGGTCCTGCCCGTGTCGATGTTCAGATCCATGTAGAGCTCGGGCCAGGGCCAGGGCCCGCCCAGCGCCAGGCCCAACGTCAGGCCCAGCGTCAGGCCCGTTTCGGCCGGCGTTGAGGCGCGCGGCACACAAGATGAAAGCGGGTCAAAAGGTCAAAGGCCGAACACCCGAGCCAGCAACCACACCCTGCAGAACGGTCCGCACGACTCCTCCGGCCGAACTTCGGCGTCGCTCGCCGAGCCCGCGCAATACTCCCCGCCGGCGCGCACCGCGGGCGAACGCACGGCCACGACCTCGGATCAGTGCATCGGCTCGTCCTTCTCCGGTGCCGGCACAACCTGCCGCAGGAGGTTCAGTTCGACACTCAGGATCCTGCGGCCCGAAGGCGACTCCAGGTTTTGGACCTCGCCCCCCTGGGCCCTGACCGCCAGCCGATAGTCGCGCCGCAATGCGGTCCAGTCGGCCAGCGCCGCCAGCTCGCGCGCCTGCCGTTCGGCCGCCTGCACCTCGGGATAGGTTTGCAGGGGGAGCCAGCCATCCGGGGTGTCGAGTCCCAGTTCAAAATCATTCTCCGGGCGCAGGCTCACCACCACCGCCTGGATCTGTGCAAATGACCAGTTGCGGACCCGCTGCAGACCGGGGACGCCGGACTGCCGCTGCACCACACGATGACCGCTGTCGATCCAAACCGTGTGCTGCTGTGCAACGTTCAGACCCGCCACCACACAGACCGCAACCAGGGCCACCAGCGCCAGGACGCGCCCGCGCCGTGGCGGCCAGGGCCGCAGCAGGTAGAACGCACCGAGCAGCGTCAGGCCCGCGCAGAAGAACACCACGAACGGCGCGCCGGGCGTGCTCTGTACAAAGCTCAAGGGCATCTGGCTGGAATCCATAAGGGGGTCGTGAGTCGGTCGACGGGAACAGCGATATGTCTATTGCCCAGGATTTTCACGGATGCGCATGGCAGAAAATGCCGCTGGCTTGATTCGGTTTCATTCAGACGCGGATTTCGCCGATCAATGTCAACGAACCTCTAATGACGGCCGCCCGCTTCGATCCGCGTCCATCCGCGCAATCCGTGTCTGAAGCCGTCGGGTGCTGCTGCCACCATCCGCATCGTCTCAGCGCGTCCGTATCACCAGATTGCGGATCTCGGTCATGTCCTCGATGGCAAAGCGCACGCCCTCGCGTCCCAGTCCGCTGTCCTTGACCCCTCCATAGGGCATGTTGTCGGCGCGCCAGGACGGCACGTCGCCGATCACCACACCGCCGACGTCGAGTTCGTCCCAGGCCTGCAGCGCGCGGTACAGGTCGCGCGTGAAGACGCCCGCCTGCAGTCCGAACACGCTGTCGTTGACCTGCGCCAGGGCTTGCGTGAAGTCGGTGTATCGACTCAGCACCGCGACCGGCCCGAACGCCTCCTCGCTGCACAGAGGCTGGTCGGCCGGCACGTCTTCGAGCAGGCTGGCCTGCAACATCGCACCGTCGCGCTGGCCGCCGCAGAGCAAGGTGGCGCCGGCCGCGACCGCCCGTTCGATCCAGTCCGAGAGGCGCTGCGCCTCCTTGTCGGAGATCATCGGGCCGATGAAGGTGCGCTCGTCGGCGGGGTCGCCACAGACCAGCGCTTCGGTGGCGGCCACCAGGCGGGCGCGAAACGCATCGTGGACGTCGGCATGGACCAGGATGCGCTGCACGCCGATGCAGCTCTGCCCGGACTGATAGAACGCGCCGAAAACGATGCGCGCGACCGCGTCTTCCAGATCGGCGTCGGCGTCGACGATCACCGCCGCATTGCCGCCCAGTTCCAGCACCACCTTCTTCTTGCCCGCGCGCGCCTTGAGGTCCCAGCCGACCGCTGGCGAGCCGGTGAACGACAGCAGTTTCAGGCGCGGGTCGGTGGTGAACAGCTCGGCACCGTCGCGACGGCAGGGCAGGATGGAGAACGCGCCGGCCGGCAGCTCGGTTTCGGCCAGCACCTGGCCGATCATCAGGGCCCCGATGGGCGTCAGGCTGGCTGGCTTGAGCACGAACGGACAGCCTGCGGCAATTGCCGGCGCCACCTTGTGCGCGGCCAGGTTGAGCGGAAAGTTGAACGGCGAGATGAACGAGCAGGGCCCGATCGGCACGCGCCTGTACTGCCCGCGATAGCCGCGGGTGCGCTCGCCGGTCTCCAGGTTCATCACCACGCCGTCGAGGCGCACGCTCTCCTCGGCGGCGATGCGGAAGGTGTCGATCAGGCGTGTGACCTCACCGCGACTGTCCTTGATCGGCTTGCCGGCCTCGATGCACAGCGCCTGCGCCAGCTCGTCAGCGCGTTCGGTGAAGCGGGTCACGCAGTGCTGGAGCACCCGCTGACGTTCGAACGGCGCGAAGCGCCGCATCGGCGCGGCCGCCGCGACGGCCGCAGTGATGGCCTGATCGATGGCATCGGAGTCGGCCAGCGCCACACGCGTGGCCACGGTGCCGCG
>JAJFJX010000103.1 GCA_021773655.1 Panacagrimonas sp. | reverse complement strand
TGGAACTGTGTGTGCGTTCAGCATATTCAGAAGGGGTATGGGGGGTAGAGAGTGGGCCAAGTGGGCCAATGCTCTCTAAATCTCTTTCTATCTTGTTCTTCTGTTGGCCCACGCCTGGCCCACCAGATGGGTCTCCACCTTCGTCTTCCGCCTCGCTCTGGCCCACAGCTGGCCCACTCGTGGCCCACGGATTCTTGGGTGGTGGGCCAGCGTCGGAGGACTTCTCTTCACCCTGGCCCTCGAACACAGTCTTCGCTGACAGATGGAGGGCGCGGACCCGAGGCCCCTGTCCTGGGCTGCACCTGACCTCATACCTTCTCACCTTTCTCTTACCACGCTTCTCCAATTCCGTGCTCAGCAGGAGCTCTCGCTCGAACAAAGCTGTTTTCAGCGAATCTGGGGTAACGGCGAGTGGCTCGCCCGAGTCACGGCCGACACTCTTGCAGGCTGCCAAGGTAGTATTCAGCTCAAGATAGAGCTCCTCCCCGTTTATCCATCCGATCCTCTTGCCTTCCTCCTTCCAATAGCCCTTACCAGTTTCTCGCTGGGTCGCAGTTCCAACAGAGACGAAGCTCCAGCCCCATGCACCGGGGTGGTCAGGTTCGCACCCAGACTTGAAGTCAGCCAAGTGCGCGTGCCCAGTTGCGAGACTTGAAGCCACTTGCCTCAAGAACATGTCCACCGGGTCCACAGAAGCCAACAGGTCGGACTGATGATCTCCGCATGCCATGATCGCTTGTGAGCCAAGCTTCAACTCGCTGTCTCTGCCCTGATGCGTGAGGGCTCCGGTTTCCTTGGCGAAGTCTAGAAAGAGTTCCAGCCCGAACAGGAGATCTGCAATCCCTGTTGCCGTGCGTCTGTGCGAAGTTCTGAGTTCAGTTCGGAGAGTTGCAATTCGCTGACTCATCTCCTTGCGCAGCCTGCTCATCTGCGGAGCCAGCCACTTGATGAACCCAGCCATGACTTGAGAGAACGAACCGTCTCTTGCTAGATCCTGGGCAAGGGTCAGCTTCTCTGATGGGATATCGTCTTTTCCCACAGCGTGGAAGATGATGCGAGAGCGAAGGGAGTGGCCTGCTGGGAGTTCTTCTCCGGTGGCAAGGATTAGGCAGCGAGGATGTCGAGTTGGACGCATGCGCAGGTCAGCGGTCATTCGCTGCTTCCCCTGCTGATTCCCGGATCCGCGAAATAGCCTCTCCGCTTTCGCCTGCAGCTCATCTCGCTCCCTTGTCGTTCGGGCCACGTAATCGTCGATGACCAGAACCATGTCCATGGCCATGCAGGCAACCGTCTCAAGGGAGTTCGCAGTCGATGTCCAGTTGGCAGGTAGAGACGTTGCTTTGAACGACCCAAAGAAGGACTGGAGGATCGCCGCTAGCTCCGACTTGTAGGAACCCGTTTTGCCAATGAGAAAATGGGAGTGGTCAATTCCACCGAGCACCGCCCGGAATACGGCTGCAAGAAGAGGATACATGAGCTTCGGCGGCCCAAGGTTGAGCAAGGCACTCAGAGTCGATTTGATGTGCTGTTGAAGCTGGGAGAGATCCGCTGGATCTGGGAGCACTGCCTGCTCAAGTCGATCTTCCAACCACACCTCAACCTCTTCCGCCCTCCCTGTCTTTCCGATCGCTCCCCCTGCATGCAAGAAGAACCATTCACCGTCGATCTTGCACCAGCCCGTATGCCCATAGACTGTGACCGACGAAGGCTCGCTGAGTTCTTGGATCGCAGTTCTCAATTGCTCGCGGATCGAATGTCCTGGCTGAATCAGCGCTCTTGCACCAAGCTCATCCGGGACCCAATTCATTAGTCCGAACTTTGCTGCGGGAACTCGGAAAATGTGCGGCCTATCCGCGACTGTGGCAGACAGTTCATAGAGCCTGCACTGCTCGACACCATCATCGTGGGTGATGTCGCGCGTGATTCTTGCAATGAACTTTGCGAGCAGGACAGTGCTGTAGCTGTCTCCCTGAGGCTTCCTCCAATAGAGCCAGCCGTTTTCCTCAAAGTAGGGCGATTGAGATTCCTCCAGCGGAGGAGGTGGAAGTTCATCGCTGGCTAAACGCATCAGGCCGTCGATATCGCCACCTGCAACGAAGTAGTCATCTAGTCCCACCTTTTCGGCTCCATCTCCAGCAGGTAGGTAGACCAACTTGACCTTGGCTCCCTTCGACTCCAAGAAGCCTTTGAGTCGAACCAGGGCAGCTCGGACCGCCCCTTTCTGCATCACGTCGCTGTCGAACACGATGTAGGTGTCACGGTGGTTCAGTGCGATGGAGTCCCAATCAGGCAATGCAGTCTTCCCTCCAGCCTCGTTGGTTCCCCGCCAGCTCCAGACCCCAAGAAGGGCGATGCAGCACAACCCACGCGAGGCACCACAGTCTGCCTTCTTGCTGCCCTCGGTGATGAACAGTGGCTTCGATGGGTTGCCCAGAATCTGTCGCATACATAGCGGGACATCGAGCAGCATGCGCGACTTGGCCGGGGTCTCATACTTGAGTGGTTTCCCGTTCTTCATGCGCGGAAAGTCAGGTCGGCATTGGTATCCGCTGAGCTCTCCATGCACATCGTGCAGGGGGATCAGGAGTGCTGGCACATTTTGCTGACTCTGTCCGAACCCGGCCTCACGGAGGTGCACCTTTTTAGTAGCGGTTCGGTAACCGCGTTTAGCAATGACGGCCAGGTCGATGCCTGATTCTTCGTTGAGCATTCTCAAGTGGTGCTCGTGAAGAAGATCTGACGGGCTCATTGCTGCTCTTCCTCTTCCCGTTGGTGCATCGCCACTATTGACGTGGCGAGCCAACCTTCCAGCACATGACCGAGCAAGCCTCTGTGATACCACGCGTCTGGGCCAAGTCTGGAAATCCACTCCATCCCCAGCAAAGCAGGTCCACTCATGTGCAGCTTCACGACTGTCTCAGGATCGCCATCCCTGATGGCGATGATCTTGATGCGAGTGGCTGGATCGCCAAGGCCGTCCATGCAGCCGGTGATAACTCCAGTGACGTTAGTTAGGGTAATGGGATGATCTGGGTTGCCACCTGGTGGAACGAGCGAGAGTCGCCCGCAGCGATGACAGCAGCAATACCTCCGCGATTCTTCGATGCTTGAGATTGAGTCGTTCAGGACGGCGGCCCAGCAAGAACTGTCATCCGAGAAACGGATGCATGGGCCCTTGCCGTGGCTAAGTCGAAGCCGGTCAAGTATCTTGGTGTCACTTGCAGCCAATGCCCTGGATCGCGATCTGCCGTCGCGGCCAGGGCTTTTTTCATCAGGTGGTTTCACAGCTACTTCCTCCGTTCTTGAGTCCGGCGCTGCGTTCTTTTTGAGGGGCTGGAGTTGCCGTCAATGACCTTGCTCAACTCGGCAAAAAATTCGGCCAGCCACCTTCGCGTTACCACTCGAACCCGGCCCGCGCGGACGCTACGAAGGCGAACGCCCCGCACGCCGGGATCGAACCACCGCCGGATTGTGTTGGCGTGCGGACGGCCGGGCGAGTTGCGGGCCGCCTCTTCCGCAACCATGAAGCGGTCTAGTTCCGTCCCACTCCCTTCGGGATCGAATAGGCCACTGACCTTTTGGGTTGGCTGTGTTGCCTGCTGGGAGTCAGTGATGTCACGTAATGGCGCATCGTTCATGATGCGTGCGAGTGATATCGGAAGCGATGTTCCACGAGGTGTCGTGACACAAGATGGAACAAGATTGACGAGCAATGATCAGCGGCTGAGGAAGCGGATAGATCTGCTCATTTAGACCGCAGCATCGCCCCTTGCTGTGCGGCGGTAATGGCCTCGCCTTGTCCGAGCAACCCGCTCGGCATCAAGTTCGGAGTTCACCCTCCGAACGAATGTGCTCGGATGCTCGCCCAGTTTTCGGATTAGATCGTCAGTCCTAATCGTCGAATCCGAGTTTTCGGAGGGAATCAGCCTTAGCAACTCGCAGTCTGGTTCAACTGCTTCCTTCGCTTCCAAACCCTTCCCGCCTAGTGCGAGATCAACTTCTCGAAGTTTGTTGCACAACCGATACCAGCAACGGTTGCAGGATTTTGGACATTGACGAAAAAGGAGAATCGGCGAGGCGAGTTCCTCGCTGTTTTCAGAAAGCCAATCTCGAACAGGCTTGTGGAGTTCGTCTCGGAAGGGACGCACCATCCAGCGGTCGCGCAATGCAAAGGTGCAGGCTGCATCCAGCTTTCGACCTTCCTCCAGAATGATCTCACCGACAGGGGTGGGATACTGCTTAAGGAGGGGTCCTAGCTTCAGTCTCCAAACCTCACGGGCTGGCTCATCCCCCGGCCTCTTCATGAGGAGGCTCAGTATCTCTTGCCGCAATTCTGACTGAACTTCAAGAACGTCCTCATCAACAAGCTGGGCCAGGATCGGGCGTCGCCGAGCAACTTCTCGCTCCAGCTCCTTCATGAGCTTGGCCCGAGCAGTTTTGGTCTTGTT
>JAJFJX010000102.1 GCA_021773655.1 Panacagrimonas sp. | reverse complement strand
CCGACCTCGGAGCCCTTCTCGACCAGACAGACGTTGAGTTCCCGGCCCGCCTCGGCGGCTTTCTGCTTGAGCCTGATGGCCGACGACAGGCCGGCGGGGCCGCCACCGACAATGACCACGTCGTACTCCATCACGTCGCGTTCGATCTGCATCTCTGGGTTTGGCCTCGATGATGTGACTGGCTATGCCGGACTTCTACGCGTCGAAAACCACCCGAATACGCGGTCCCGAAAACGCGGTACTTTGAAGCGGCAAAGCGGCATTTTACGTCGGCCACGGCCTCAATGCGACTCCGGCCGGAACGCCAGCATTGAGCATCGCCCCGACCAGGACAAACCGCGATGGACTGAAAGGTGCATTCCGCAGTTTCCGGCGCGATGGCTGGCAGGCCGGCTCTGAAGGCAGTTGCAGGCAGGTGTCAGGCAGGTGCTCCGGCGTCCCCTGCACAACGGAATCGGCGCTGAAGGGGTCTTGCCTTCGGGCGGCGTTCACTCGAAATGCCGGTAAGCGTGCTCCGGGATGCTCAAGGTAGCACCGGCTGCGTCCACCCAATGCAGGCCCGGCTCGGCTGTCACGGTGCCGATGCGGGTCAGGGGCAGTCCACACACCGCCTGCAGCGCCTGCAGGCGATCCCCGGGCAGGCACAGGCACAGCTCGTAGTCGTCGCCGCCCCGCAACTGGTAGTCCATGCGCTGCAAGGGTTGGGTGGCGCCCCGCAGCAGCGCCACGGATGCGGGTAGTCGCTGCACCTCGATGGTCGCGCCCACCCCGCTGGCCGCCAGCACATGGCGCAGGTCACCGGCCAGGCCATCGGACAGGTCGATGGCCGCATGCGCCATTGAGCGCATTGCCAGGCCGAGTTCCACGCGCGGCTCGGGACGGTCCAGGCGTCGGCGCAGCTCCGGCAGCGGCGCCAGCCCGGCTTGCATCTGTGCCAGTGCCAGTGCGGCGTCGCCGAGCGTACCGGAGACGCAGATGGCGTCGCCGACGCGGGCCCCAGACCGTCGCACCGCGGCGTCAGCCGGCAGACTGCCGATGACCGTGGCATTCAGATTCAGCGGGCCGCGCGTGGTGTCACCGCCGACCAGGCCGATGCCGAAGCGTTGAGCGATCTCCCCCAGACCCCGTGCGAAGGCATCGAGCCAGTCCGGGTCGACAGCCTCAAGCGTCAGCGCCAGGGTGAACCAGCGCGGCGTGGCACCCATCGCCGCCAGGTCGGACAGCCCTACCGCCAGTGTCTTCCAGCCGATGTCGGCGGCCGAGGTATCGGGCGGAAAATGGCGGCCGGCGACCAGGCTGTCCGTACTGACTGCCAGGACTTCGCCGGGCGGCGGCTGCAGCAACGCGCAGTCGTCACCGATGCCCAGCAGCGTTCCCGGCGCCCCGGAGCTCAGGCCTTGAAAGTAACGCTCGATGAGGCCGAATTCGTCCACGGCGCCGCGGGCTAGTGTGGTGCTGGATTCTTCAAGGACGCGGTTCGCGAGCCGGACCTTGTGCCTGGCAAGCCACGGCGATTCATCACCCTGGACCTGTGGCGAGGCGGAGCGACATCCTCAGGCGCGCCTTCAAGTGCAAGAAGAAGCCACGAATCCGTTCGAGCAAGCGTGCAGCACACCCGCTAGGCCCCGATTTCCACCGCACGCAGTTGTCGCGCCAGCTTGTCCATGACGCCGTTGACGAACTTGTAGCCGTCCTCGGCGCCGAAGGTGCGCGCCAGGTTGACGCTTTCGTTGACCACCACCTTCCAGGGAATCTCCGGCTTGTTGGTCAGCTCCCAAGCCCCCAGCAGCAGGATGGCGTGCTCGACCGGATCGAGCTGCACCAGCGGCCGGTCCAGGTGCGGTACCAGCATCAGGGTCAGCTCCGGCGCCTGCCCGACCGTACCCAGCAGAAGTTCCTCGAAATAGGCCGGATCGGCGCGCCCCAGGCCCTCTTCCTGCTGGCGAAACTGGCGCAGCAGCACCGTGGCGTCGGTTTCGTTGACCAGCCGCTGGTACAGCGCCTGGATGGTGATGCGTCGCGCCAGGCTGCGCCGGCTGACCGGAACCTGCGATTCGCCGCTCACGAGGCGCCCCGGATCAGGCGCAGCATGTCCAGGGCCGCGCAGACGGCTTCGTAGCCCTTGTTGTCGGTTCCAGCCCCGCAGCGCTCGACGGCCTGGGCCACGGTGTCGACGGTGAGCACGCCAAAGGCCACCGGCTTGTTGAACCGGAGCTGCACATCCATCAGGCCACGCGCGCACTGCCCGCAGACGTAGTCGAAGTGCGGGGTGTCGCCGCGAATCACCGCACCCAGCGCCACCACCGCATCGAATCGGCCGCCGTGCAGCAGTGCATTGGCCGCCAGCGGCAACTCGAAGGCCCCCGGCGCACGAACCTCCACGACACGGGCGTCGACCACACCCCAGTCGGCCAGCGCGCGGTGGGCACCGGCGCGCAGGGCATCGATGATCTCGACGTTCCAGCGCGTCGACAGCAGCGCCACGCGGGTGGCAGAGAATTCGTCCGGCGTTGGCGCCGCCGGCGCTGCGAAACCCGATTTGACGTCGCTCATGGCTGTGAGGGCCCACCGACGGCCGACCCGGCCGCCGTCCCGTGTGCGGGGCGGCAGGCCGCGGACGGACGCCGAGCCTCAATCCGAACCTCAATCACAGTGCACGTACTCGACCACCTCGAGTCCGAAACCCGAGATGCCCTGCAGGCGCTTGGGGGCCGACAGCACCCGCATGCGCCGTACCCCCAGGTCGAACAAGATCTGCGCGCCGATGCCATAGGTCCGAAGAACCTTGGGGTCGGTGGGATGGTCCTCGGCCAGCATCGGCTGGGGACGGTTGAGTCCGATGATCTGCTGCACCAGTTCGCGCGAGGCCTCGGTCTTGCGCAACACCACGATCACGCCGCTGCCCTCCTCGGCAACCCGCTTCATTGCGCGTCGCAATGGCCAGCCGAAGTGCTCGGACTCTGCCCCGATCATGTCGGCCAGGGTATTGCGCAGGTGCACCCGCACCAAGGTCGGACGCTCTGGCGTGACCTGTCCCTTGACCAGCGCCAGGTGCACGGTGCTGTCCACCGCATCCTGGTAAGTGACCAGGTGAAAATCGCCGAACTCTGTGTGGATGTTGGTCTCCGCCACCCGTTCGATGCTGTGTTCGTTGTCCAGCCGGTAACGGATCAGGTCGGCGATGGTGCCGATCTTGAGGCCGTGGTCGCGAGCGAAAGTCTCCAGGTCCGGTCGCCTCGCCATGGTGCCGTCTTCATTGAGAATCTCGACGATCACCGCCGCCGGCTCCAGACCCGCCAGTCGTGCCAGATCACAGCCGGCCTCGGTGTGACCGGCGCGCGCCAGCACGCCGCCCGGCTGGGCCATCAGCGGAAAGATGTGCCCGGGCTGGACCAGGTCGGTGGGTCGCGCATCGGGCTTGACCGCGGCGCGGATGGTATGCGCGCGATCAAACGCCGAGATGCCGGTGGTGACGCCTTCGGCAGCCTCGATCGAGACCGTGAACGCGGTGCGATGCAGGTCGTCGCCCTGAGCCACCATCGGCGGCAGCCGCAACTGCCGGCAGCGCTCCGCGGTCAGGGTCAGGCAGATCAGGCCGCGCCCGTAGCGCGCCATGAAGTTGATGTCCTCGGGCCGCACCAGGCTGGCGGCCATGATCAGATCGCCCTCGTTCTCGCGATCCTCATCATCCATCAGCACCACCATCTTGCCGGCCTTGATGTCGGCGACGATGTCCGAGATGTAATGCAGACCCTGGTCGGGGTCATCTGACTGCTTGTTGATGGCGGTTACCTTGCCGGTCATGGGGTCTCGCGCGCGGCCAGCAGCCGCTCCAGGTAGCGGGCGATGAGGTCGACTTCCAGATTCACCGCATCGCCGGGTTTGAGATCGCCCAGGGTCGTCTGACCCAGGGTGTGGGGAATGATGTTAACGCCAAAGCCGGTGCCCTCGACGTCGTTGACCGTCAGGCTGACGCCGTC
The DNA here is from genome assembly GCA_021773655.1 of Panacagrimonas sp. GTDB lineage: Bacteria > Pseudomonadota > Gammaproteobacteria > Nevskiales > Nevskiaceae > Panacagrimonas. The sequence goes on along the minus strand of JAJFJX010000102.1, from coordinate 9,258 downwards.
GATGGTGATCGAGCCCTTGCGCGCGATGTAGCGCGCCAGTTCGGCCGGTGCCTGGAACTGCATGCGCCAGGACCGGGCCTCCTCATGGCGCGACAGCAGAAGCCCGACGCCGTCGACATGCCCGGAGACCAGATGTCCGCCCAGGGGCCGGGAGGGTGTCAGCGCCTTTTCCAGGTTCACCCGCCGTCCCGGCTCCCAGGCACCGCTGCTGGTGGCCTGCAGCGTCTCCACCGAAACGTCGGCGTCGAAGCCCTCGGCAGAAGGATTGCGCGCGGTCAGGCAGATGCCGCTGACCGCGACACTGTCGCCGGACTGCACGCCCTGCAGATAGCCGTCTTCGGCCACGATGCGCAGGCTGACGTCGCCTGCCCTGGGTTCGAGCGCGGCGATACGCCCGACCGATTCGATGATGCCGGTGAACATTGGCTGGGTTACTCCTGGATCGGCACGGCGGTGATGCGCAGGTCGCGCCCGATCCGCCGGATGTGCGTGAATTCGATCGACAGCGCCTGCGCCAGGTGCTCGATCCCGGGCAGGGCCGCCAGCCCGCGCGCGGCCTCACCGAGCAGGCGAGGAGCCATGTACAGCACCAGCTCGTCGACCCGTCGCGCGGCGAGCAGCGCCCCGGCCAGTGTGGGTCCACATTCCACCAGCACCTGGTTGATCTCGTGCTTGGCCAGGGCGTTGAGCGCTGACGGCAGGTCGACCCGGCCATCGGCATCCAGCGGCAAGCCAATTCGTTGCACGCCCTCGACCGCCACGGAGGCAGGCCGTGGCCCACACAGATGAAAGCACCGCGCGCCGTCGGCGTTCCAGACCCGTGCAGTGGCCGGAACCCGGGCGTGCGAGTCGAGCACGATGCGATCCGGCACTCGCGGGCGGGCGTCGAACTGGCGCACGTTCAGGCTCGGGTCGTCGGCAATCACGGTGCCGGCGCCGGTGAGCACGGCACCCGCCTCGGCGCGCAGGCGGTGGACGTCGGCGCGGGCATCGGCACCGGTGATCCACTGCGATTCGCCGTTGGCCATGGCGGTGCGCCCGTCCAGGCTGGCGGCCAGCTTCAGCGTCACCCAGGGCCGGCCGCGGGTCAGGCGTGACACGAAACCGCGATTGAGCTGCTGCGCGGCCGACTCCAGCAGACCGCCCCTGACCTCGATGCCGGCAGCCCGAAGGCGTTGGATCCCGCGGCCGGCGACCCGCGGATCGGGGTCGCGCATCGCCGCCCACACCCGCGCCACGCCGGCGTCGATCAGCGCATCGACACAGGGCGGCGTGCGCCCATGGTGTGCGCAGGGTTCCAGGGTCACGAAGACTTCCGCGCCACGCGCCTGTTCGCCGGCGGCGTCCAGGGCATGGACCTCGGCGTGCGCCTCGCCGGCTCGCACGTGCCAGCCTTCGCCGACAATGCGCCCCCGGCGGACCACCACGCAGCCCACGCGCGGATTGGGGAAACTGCTGTAACGCCCGCGTTCGGCCAACTGCAGCGCGCGGCCCATCCAGGCGGCGGCCTGCGTATCGGGCTCGGCGCCTGCGCTCATCGGCCGCGGGGCTTGCGCGTCGTCACGGCGGGCTCGGCGACGCGGTCCATCGATTCGATCAGTTCGAGCTGGCTCTTGCGCTGCTCGACCGTCGGCAGTTGCTGCAGGCGTTCGATCTCGTCGCGAAACGCGTTGACGTCCTCGAAGCGCCGGTAGACAGAGGCAAAACGCACGTAAGCGACGTGGTCCATGTCGCGCAATTGTTCCATGACCCATTCTCCGAGCTGCTCGGAGGCCACCTCGCGCTCACCTCTCTGGCGCAACTGGCGCATTACCGTTTCAACTGCGTGGTCGACGGCATCGGGCGACACCGGGCGCTTGTAGAGCGCGCTGGCAAAACCGCGCCTGAGCTTGTCCTCGTCGAACGGCTCGGGGCTGCCCCCGCGCTTGATGATGTTGGGCATCGACAACTGGGCACGCTCGAAGGTGGTGAAACGCCCCCTGCAGTCGGCGCATTCACGTCGCCGCCGCACCTGAGTGCCGTCCTCGGCCAGACGGGAGTCGACGACCCGGGTATCGGCGGCGTTGCAGAACGGGCATTGCACGGGATCAGGCCCGCATGCGGCGTGCGGCGCGCGGCATGAGGCGCTGGCGCAAGACCCGATGCCTTCGGGGCGCCGCGGGCCTCAACCCTGGCGCCTTGCTGCGTACACGGGAAAGCGTGCGCACAAGCCGGCAACCCGGGCGCGCACGTCGGCGATTACGCCATCGACATCGCCCCCTGCCGCAAGAGCATCGACCACTTCGACGATCCAGCCAGCGACCTGCGCCATCTCGGGCTCGCCGAAACCGCGCGTGGTGCACGCCGGCGAACCCAGACGCAGGCCGCTGGTGACAAACGGCGACTTCGGATCGTTGGGAACCGAGTTCTTGTTGACCGTGATGTGGGCGCGGCCGAGTGCGGCTTCGGCATCCTTGCCGGTGACGTCCCTGTCGATGAGATCGAGCAGGAACAGGTGATTGTCGGTGCCGCCGGACACCACCTTGTAGCCGCGGTCCAGAAACACTGCGGCCATGGCGCGGGCGTTGGCCACGACCTGACGCTGATAGTCCTTGAAGCCGGGTTCCAGCGCCTCCCTGAATGCGACCGCCTTGGCCGCGATCACGTGCATCAGCGGTCCGCCCTGGATGCCCGGAAAAACCGCCGAGTTGAGCCTCTTGTGAAAGGCTTCGCCCTGGCCGCTGGAAAGAATGATGCCGCCGCGGGGACCGCGCAGGGTCTTGTGGGTGGTGCTGGTGACCACGTGCGCGTGGGGCAGCGGGCTGGGATACACCCCGGCCGCCACCAGGCCGGCGATGTGCGCCATGTCTACCCAGAAGATTGCGCCGACGGCATCGGCGATCTGCCGCATGCGGGCCCAGTCCTTGACGCGGGAGTACGCCGAAAAGCCGCCGATGAGCATCTTCGGCCGCGTCTCCAGCGCGATGCGTTCCATCTGGTCGTAGTCGATCAGGCCGGAGTCCGGATCCAGTCCATAGGGCACGATGCGGTACTGCTTGCCGGAGAAGTTGGCCGGGTTGCCGTGGGTCAGGTGTCCGCCCTGGGCCAGGTTCATGCCCATCACCGTGTCGCCGGGCGCGACCATCGACAGGAAGATCGCGGCATTGGCCTGGGCCCCTGAATGCGGCTGCACATTGGCGTAGTCGCAGTCGAACAGGCGCATGACCCGCTCGATGGCCAGCGTCTCGGCGACATCGACGTGCTCGCAACCGCCGTAGTAGCGCTTGCCCGGATAGCCCTCGGCGTATTTGTTGGTCAGTTGCGAGCCCTGCGCCTCGATCACCGCCGGGCTGCAATAGTTCTCGGAGGCGATCAGCTCGATGTGCGCCTCCTGGCGCGCGTGTTCGGCGGCAATGGCGGCGGCGATCTCGGGGTCGGCTTGAATCAGGCGGGGGGCGTTGGCGTACATGCTTCGTCAGGAGGGAGGCGTGAGGAGTGAGTCGAAGAGGCGAGGCGTGAGTAACGCCTCACGCTTATCGGGATTAGTCGACCACTTCCAGCATCAGGTCCAGCGCCTTGCGCGCAGGATCGGCGATCTGGGGCGGCACGCGGATCCGGTTGACGGTCTGGCCGGCGACCAGGTTGTCGAGCACCCAGGCCAGGTGCTGCGGGTCGGTGCGGAACATGGTCGAACACATGCACACCGTCGGGCTCATGAACTGCACCTTCACGTCCTTCGGCTTCATCTCGTCGGCCAGACGATTGACCAGGTTGAGTTCGGTCCCGACCAGCCAGTGCGTCCCCGGCTCGGAGGCACGCACGGTCCTCAGGATGTATTCGGTACTGCCGACAAAGTCGGACTTGTCGCAGACCTCCATGGCGTTTTCCGGATGGCTGATCACCTTGCCTTCCGGGTGCGTGGCGCGGAACCGGTCGATGTGGGCAGGCTGGAACATCTGGTGGACCGAGCAGAAGCCCTTCCACAGGATGATCCTGGCATTCCTGATCTGGTCCTCGGTCAGGCCGCCACGCGGCTTCATGAAGTCCCAGGTGACCATCTGCTCCAGCGGGATGCCCATGCGCACGCCGGTGTTGCGGCCCAGGTGCTGATCGGGGAAGAACAGCACCTTTTCACGTCGCGCGAAGCTCCACTCTAGCACCGCCCCGGCATTGGAGCTGGTGCAGACGATGCCGCCGTGGCTGCCGCAGAACGCCTTGAGGTCGGCCGCAGAATTGATATAGGTGACCGGCGTGACGCTCTGGTCGGGATCCAGCACCTGCGACAGTTCTTCCCAGCACTTGCGGACCTTGACCAGGCTGGCCATGTCCGCCATCGAGCAGCCGGCGGCGAGGTCGGGCAGGATCACCGTGCGCTCGCCAAAGGTCAGGATATCCGCCACTTCGGCCATGAAATGGACACCGCAGAACACGATGAACTCGGCATCGGACCGGGCGGCCTGCTGCGAGAGCTTGAGCGAGTCGCCGGAATGATCGGCGTGCCGGAACACTTCGTCGCGCTGGTAGTGGTGGCCCAGAATCGCCAGGCGCCGGCCCAGCTGGGCCTTGGCGGCGATGATCCGGGCGTCGCAGTTGCCGTCGTCGAGTAAATTGAACTGATCGAGCTTGAGGACTGCAGACAAGGCCGTGCTCGGTTGCGAATGGGCGCTAAGTTTATCCGATCCCGGACTCCACCCCTGCGCCGATGATCCACGGTTTCCCGGAGCCCGCTATCGCCGCGTACGGGGGTTGCGTACACTACGTCGCCCTCCGCCGGTCGCAGGCTGAGGATCATTGTTTTTACTGGAGATTTTCATGAGTCAGGCATTTGTGGTGACGGCAGAGGCGCGCGTCGACCAGGGCAAGGGTGCGAGCCGCCGCCTGCGTCGAACCGGCCGCCTGCCGGCCATCGTCTACGGCGGCAACAAGCCGCCGCAGTCCATCTCGGTCGACCACAACGAATTGTGGAAGAGCCTCAAGCACGAAGCGTTTTATTCAAAGATCCTGACGCTGAACATCGGATCGGAGACCGAACAGGTCGTGCTCAAGGACCTGCACCGCCATCCGGTTCGTGCGGAAGTCATGCACATGGACCTGCAGCGTGTGCTGGCCGACGTCGAGATCCGTATTCGCGTGCCGCTGCATTTCAAGGGCGAGGACATCGCCCCGGGCGTCAAGACCGGCGGCGGCATGCTCGACCATCTGATGAACGAGGTGGAAGTCGAGTGCCTGCCGGCCGCGCTGCCGGAGTTCATCGAACTCGACGTGTCGGCCATGGAGGTCGGTGACTCGATCCATCTGTCGCAGATTCCCCTGCCCGCCGGCGTGACCTTGGTCGAACTCAAGCACGACAACGACGAGGCGGTGGTTGCCGTCCACATGCCGCGCGTCGCGGCCACGGCCGAAGAAGAAGAAGGGGCCGAAGCCGCTGAAGACGACGACAAGAAAGTCGACAAGAAGTAGGCTCTCCGGGCTGCGCCGCCACCTGCAACCCCGTCCCCGGACGGGGTTCTGGCTGACAAGGGTCTATTCAGGACCATGGACACTACGCGCCTCGCCCTGGTCGGACTGGGCAATCCCGGACCGGCCTATGCCGAGACCCGCCACAACGCCGGTTTCTGGCTGGCCGACCGTTTCGCGGCCGGCCACCAGGCGCCGATCCGGGCCGAACCGCGCTTTTTCGGCGACCTGGCGCGGACCCGCATCGGCAGCACCGAGATCCTGGTGCTCAAGCCGGCAACGTTCATGAATCGCAGCGGTCAGGCGGTGAGCGCCCTGGCGCACTTCTACAAGCTGATGCCGGACCAGATCCTGGTCGCCTATGACGATCTGGATCTGCCGGTCGGCACCGTGCGGCTCAAGCTCGGCGGGGGTCACGGCGGGCACAACGGCCTGCGCGACATTCACAAACCTCTCGGCGAGGGTTACCGCCGGCTGCGCATCGGCATCGGCCATCCCGGTGATCGGGAGCGCGTGCTGTCCTATCTGACCCGGGAACGACCTCCGCGCCAGGAGCAGGACGCCGTGGACGCCAGCCTGACGCGCGCGCTCGAAGCGCTGGACATCTGGCTCGCCCAGGGTTGGGACAAGGCCGTGCAATCGCTGCACACCTCGGGCTAGGGCCTGAACGGGCTAGGGCCTGAATACGCTCAGCAGGCACAATGCCTTGCATATCCTCCATACAGCCTCATCCGGGAATAACTGATCGTGGGAATCAAGTGCGGCATCGTCGGTTTGCCCAACGTGGGCAAGTCCACCCTCTTCAATGCGCTGACCAAGGCCCAGATCGCGGCGGAGAACTATCCGTTCTGCACCATCGAGCCCAATATCGGCATCGTGCCGGTCCCGGATCCCCGCCTCCAGGCGCTGGCGGGCATCGTCAAACCGCAGAAGATCCTGCCGGCGACGGTGGAGTTCGTGGACATCGCCGGCCTGGTTGCCGGCGCGAGCCAGGGAGAAGGCCTGGGCAACCAGTTCCTGCAGCACATCCGCGAGACCGACGCCCTCACCCACGTCACCCGCTGCTTTGCCAACGACGACGTCGTGCACGTGGCTGGCAGCGTCGACCCGCTGCGTGACATCGGCATCATCAATACCGAATTGGCGCTGGCCGACCTGGAAACCGTGAGCCGCGCGGCCGAGCGCACGGCCAAGATCGCCAAATCCGGCGACAAGTCGGCTGGCGCCCGCCTGGAGGTTCTCAGACGCGTGCTGGCCCACCTCGACCAGGCCAACCCGGTGCGCAGCCTGGACCTGAGCGTCGACGAGCGCCTGATGCTGCGCGACTATTCGCTGATCACCGCCAAGCCGCTGCTGTACGTCGCCAACGTCGACGAGGCCGGCCTGCGCGACGGCAATGCCTTCCTGGACCGGGTGCGCGAACTGGCGGCACAGGAACACGCGCAGATCGTGCCGGTATGCGCCGCCATCGAGGCGGAGATCGCCCAACTCGACGAGCAGGACAGGTCGGCGTTCCTGGAGGACCTGGGGCTGAGCGAGCCGGGCCTCAACCGGGTGATCCGCAGCGCCTACGCACTGCTCGGCCTGCAGACCTACTTCACCGCCGGCCCGCAGGAGGTGCGTGCCTGGACCTTCAGGACCGGCGCCACCGCGCCGCAGGCGGCGGGCGTGATCCACACCGATTTCGAAAAAGGCTTCATTCGCGCCGAGACCATCGCCTACGACGACTATCTCCAGTACCAGGGCGAGGCCGGGGCCAAGGACGCCGGCCGCTGGCGGCTGGAAGGCAAGGAGTACGTGGTGCAGGAAGGCGACGTGATGCATTTTCGATTCAACGTCTGAAGCCCCGGCCGGTCCCGCATGAACACCCAGATCCAGTACCCGCTGACCACGCCTCACGGCCGACTGCGGCGAATGATCAAGGTGCTGATCGGATCGATGCTCTGCCTGGTGTGCCGCAAACGTGAGGGGCAGTTGCTCGCCGGGTCGGTGGGCGAACGTCTCGATCTGCGTGACCGCCTGATGATCGCCGCCCTGCTGCGGACCAACGAACGGCGCGGCACCGTGGATCGCCTCGCGCCCTTGCAGACCTGGCTGTGGCGCAGCGGGCAGGCGGTGGAGTTTCATCGACAGGCCGAGGCCCGCTTCCAGACCTGGTGGCTGGAGGGCGCCAGCGCACTGGTGACACCCCTGCAGCAGCTGATCGACACCCACCCGGCGGGCTTCTCGACGCTGTGCGAGATCGGCTGCGGATCGGGTCTGGTGCTGGAAAACCTCTCGCAGCGAATGCCTGCGGTCCCCTCCTGGCTGGGACTGGACCTGAGCCCGCAACAGGTCCGGGCCAACCGGACCCGTTTTGCCGGGCGCGGCCTTCGCTTCGTGTCCGCCGATGCCGCGCTGTGGATACCCAAGCACGCCGCCCCCGGCTGGATCTACTTCACCAACGCCGGTGTGCTCGAATACTTTCCCGAAGGCGTGCTGCGCACGCTGCTCCAGCACATCGCCGATCATCTGGGGCCCGCAGCCCTGGCCATTGCCGAGCCCATCGAAGAGGATTTCGACCCTTCGCAAGCGCGCCGCTCACAGCCGTTCGGCGCCGAGCGCACTTTCTCGCATCCCTACCTGCATCTGCTCGCAGAGCATGGCTGGCAGTTGCGGTGGCATGCATTCGGGCGCATCGACGGCTTCCGTTATCTGATGGCACTGGCCACCACGGGCCTGGCCACCGACACCGGCACCGACGCCGGGGAGATCCCCGATGAACCGTCTTTGTCATCGCCGGCAGCCAGCGCCTCATAAGCGCAGACCTTCCCCCGCGCGGGCGATGCCTTCGAGCACCACGTTCCTGGCCAGGCGCCGCACCGGACCGAGCGTCTCGATCATGCCGTGCAGACCACCGGACACGATTGCCGCCACCGCGTGGGTGCCCGCCGACCGCAGGCGCGATTCCATCTGCAGGCTGTCGTCCAGCACCGGATCTTCCGAACCGACCAGCAGCAGGGTCTGCGGCAGTCCGCGAAGATCGGCTCGGATCGGCGACACCTCGGGGTCGTCGAGTCGCCCCGCCACGCCGTAATGTTCGACAAACCACTGCACCATCGGCCAATTGAGCATCGGTGCATCCGAGCTCGTCGATCGCAATCGCCGGTTGCCGAGCAGATCGTAGGTCCCGTAATTGAGAAACGCGGCACGGATGGCCGCAAAGCAGGGCTCGGCCCGCAAACGGATCATCGCGCCGAGCAGCAGGTTGGCGCCTGCGGACTCCCCACAGACGATCACCGGCGAGCCTGCCCGGTCGCCACCGCCATCGGTTGCAAGCCATCGCAGCGCGTCGGTCACGTCGTCCAGGGCCGCCGGGAAGGGCGCCTCGGGAGACAGCCGGTATTCGACCGAATGCACATCGCGCACCTTCGTCGCCAGCGCCTGCAGCCAGTGGTCCTGCAGCCCGGCACCGCCGAGGACCCAGCCGCCACCGTGGGCGTGCAGACACCGCATGCCCTCCGGGCGCTCTCCGGCCAATCGTCGCAGGCGCAGGGGGCTTCCACTGTTCGAAAATGCCGTGATCCAGGCCGCAGTGGGCGGCATTGCCTGTGCCGCCCATGCATTACGCTCTCGCCGCAGATCCTCGACACAACGCTGGTGTATCGGTGGCGAGGACTTGAGCGACGTGGCGACGCTGCGGTTGAAGGCCGCCGTGTGTGCATCGACCTGCAAGGCCGGAAGGTCCGCACGGCCGTATACGCCGACGTGGTGCGAAATCCAGCAGGGCGACCGGGCGGGGGGAACGAGATTGGGCGGAGGCTGGCGAATCATGGTGGTGGG
>JAJFJX010000101.1 GCA_021773655.1 Panacagrimonas sp. | reverse complement strand
TGCAAAACAAGCAATAAAAGACTTAGGTTTAAGTGATAAATAAATGATATAACAAATTCGAGGATGTAATACAATTAGAAGTGATAAGAATTTTTTATAAATATATAATTTAACGATGCCCATTCACCAATCGATTGATTTTGACAAAGTTGTATATAATGCCTTGAGTGACTGTAATTATGCAGTGCAACAGTGGCTTAAAGGGAGACCACATAGTGAAGAGGCTTTACTTAATCATTTGACAGCCAATCTTGTTCGTAGAAGACGTGGTTGTGATGTAGGCGTACTAACACCTACTTATCTTCAAAGTGAAGTTTATGAGCTTCATAGAAAAGGTCCACAGCAAAAGGATCTTTATGGTGCAGATCTCGCGGTAACTGTAATATTCCAACAGGAATCTCTTATGAAAACGGCGTTTTTTCAGCTTAAGCGATCGAAGAATTATGATTTTATAGCTGAACGCTCACAAATTGAAGATTCTCTAACCGATTCGCGTGTTCGGGAAAGAAGTTTTTTAGTCGCTGTAGATGAAAACAGGAGAGGTTTTCGTCTAAGCTCCACTAAAATGGTTTTAAAAAAATTTAATGGGCAAGCTGAAAATAAGAAGTTTAATGCTTCTTCTTGGGACTGTCTTTCAGATTTTCTTTGGAAATGGTTATCCTGCGATATTGGTCCAATTACCAAATTTAAAGAACCTGATAACATTGAATCATTAATGCAGAATTTTATAGTAGAAGGTCCAGATGATTTTACTTGGGAAGAAGGTGAACCAGAGGATTATTCCGAGAATCTATTACCAGCAAGAAGTTGGGTTATTTTAACCTTTGTAACCAAATGAAAATGCATATGCATATTGTGTTATAGTTTGTAATCAAAGACACTGGAGTTGAACTTTGTCGAGACGGATTTTTGAAATTGGAGTTAAATAACTGAACTAACTTTCAACACTTTTCCTCTAAAGGTCTTTTTCAAATCATGAAATTTCTTTAATCTTTCTTTAGTTAAATCCAGTTTTATGATTTCTAATAACTCATCAGCGGTATAATAAGTACTGTCCGGGTCATCAATTCTAATTTTGTTTTCCATACTTTTGTTAGAGCAGAACCATATCTCTTCATTAAGTGTATTTGAATAAATCTGGAATGCTAAGTTTCTTTTAGCAAAATCCTGTATCTTCATTTCACTTATAGGAAGAAAGTTTGCTTTGTATTCTTGAGTTACTATTTCATTTTTAACTTCGTGTTTTTGGATGTGCTCTCTGGCCTTTTCTAAATAACCCATTTTTAAAATATTCTCCTACGAAGTACGAAATAGACGAATTAAGTATTTAAACAACTGGTTAATTCGTGCAAATTCGTAGTTCGTTCAGCTACTTGCTACCCTTAATTCGTAATTCGTACCAGATATTAATTCAAAGTATGTTATATCTCTACCTTCTGTAGCTTCTGAATATTCTCTTAGTTCATTATTAAAGTGCAGAATGTCCAAAGCCGTATCAATATCTTCTGATTTTTTGTTACCATTAAACACTTTCTTACTAATATTGGATCTAGATAATCGACCCCATTGAATTAATCCATCCCTAATCTTGTCAGCATCTTCGTTTCCTGTTTTGCTTTGAAATATGTATCTAACTGAGTCTTCAGCATAGTGCCAAACAGCTAGAGCTGCCATTAAATGATTGGTATTGATCTGATCACGACGATCAAGTAGAGCATAGATTAAAGACAGCCTCAGTACATAAGCCTCCGATCTACCAGTTAATGAACCAATTAAACCTGGTATTTCCTTTGATAATTCAGAATATATTTTTTGCCATAGCTTTTTTGCCTCCTCAGTTAGATTCACTTCTCCGCACTGTTTAGCAAAATCAGCTGCATTTTTAACCTTATTTGATAAACCCATCAATCTTTTTTCTTCGATATCTCCACCAAAGGGTAATTCCTTTGATCTTTTAACACATACCCATAAAAACCTATTGCCAAAACCGTTTGCTTGTTCTGTCGACCTAAAATACCTAAGGAGTTCTTGATTAGTAATATGGCCTATAATAGATATGTGAGCATTTGTAGCCTTTGCTGGGGAGTTTTTTGTTAATGTTCTTAAATTTCCTGTGTCCCACGAATTACGAATTAAGGGTGATAAGATGTTTCCTTCCCTCTCCATAACCTTTAATGCCTGTACAAACTCCCCTTCAATGATTAAGAGTCTTTTATCTTCAATCCCGGGGTCTTCTACTGAATCATTAAATCCTACTGTGATTTTCCTATCCTTTTCAGGGATTTTTTTTATGATTTCATCTCTAACTGCCCAAATTACACCTTCACCAGATGAAAGCCCGCCTGTAGTATTTTCAAGCCATTCTGGATCAACGTTCTCAAAAAGTTTTTTAATATACCCCCAGCTCGTCCCTTTTCTTCCTTTAGAGCTTCTGCCAACAATCACTGTAAATATTCTGGGCGGGTGAATATCAGCTTCAACTTTTATATGGGGACTGTTGCCCACTACATTTCCGAATGCTGTTAAGAAGCTGAACAATAAGGCCGCCTGATCAGCTTCAGTATGGGGGTCTATAGTCTTTACAATTTCTCCGACAAGACCGTAGAATGCTTCTTGAGCCAGAGGTTTAACCCAAACAAGTTCTTTAACTTTAGGATTCGTTTTATTTGAAATATTGAAGTTTAATGCAGAAACTCTTGCCTTAGCTTCATCATTGGATAGTTTTGAATTTTCTATATCGTGAGCTAACTGTTTTGACTCAAGTAGAATTTTCCTTAAACCGGATTCCTCCTTTACCTTTTTTAACCAGGCAGCAGACTGATATTTAGCTTCTATTGATTTACCATCAATTACCTCAATAACATATGCTTCAAGACCCACCTCATTACTAAAACCTAGTTTTTCTACGGCGTTATAAACAAGCTGTGCATCCATAGGTATATCTGGCTCGTTCTGCTTAATTACTTCGAGCAGCTTTTTATGTCTATGGTCATAAAAGTCACCAAAATCTACTTCGCTGATATTAATAGTAGTTCCAATGCATACCCCAGCCAGGACAACCTGCTCTGCTTCAAGGTTATTGGGTTTTTCACCTTTCATCTCTATTCTCCCTTAGCTGATCAATTTCCAACTGTATCTCTTGAACTTGATCTTGCAAACTACTGAGAATTAGCGAAAGGCTTTGAACACTTTCTAAAAGGTATTTTATTTGGTCGTCTTTATTCATCATTGCCCCCTATAAAAAGATCTATAAAAGGCATCGTGATAATTCTAATCTGACCACCA
>JAJFJX010000011.1 GCA_021773655.1 Panacagrimonas sp. | reverse complement strand
GCTGGCTGACTTCGGACCGACATCGAGTCGGCCCTCAGCGGGGCCACCGGCCTGACGCGGCCGGGTGCTCGGTTGCTTTGCAACGGGGGAGTGCGGCAACACTCGAACAGTGCGCCCGCTACAAGTGACCTCGCTTGCCGGCTGCTTACGCGGCCGGGTGCTCGGTCACTTTATCTTCGCTTCCTTGAATTCGACATGCTTGCGTACGACGGGGTCGTATTTGCTGAAGGCGAATTTGTCGGGGGTGTTTTTCTTGTTCTTGGTGGTGGTGTAGTAGAAGCCGGTGCCGGCGGTGGACACCAGCTTGATCTTTTCGCGATCCTTCTTGCCCTTGGCTGCCATGGCTTACACCTTCTCGCCGCGGGCACGCAGCTCGGCGATCACCGTCTCGATGCCCTTCTTGTCGATGGTGCGCAGGCCGTGGTGCGACACGCGCAGCTTGATGAACTTCTTTTCACTCTCCACCCAGAAACGATGAGTGTGGAGATTGGGCAGAAACCGCCGCCGATTGTGATTATTGGCGTGCGAGACGGTGTTGCCCACCATCGGTTTCTTGCCGGTGACCTGGCAGACTTTGGACATGACGCGCTCTCATATGGCGGCGGACCGCCCAGAAAAAGGGCGCGAACAATACCAGCGGCGCGACAGGCCGGCAACCGTTTCGCGGTGGGCGCCGCGCAGGGCCCGCGCAATCCGGTCGCGGCGGCCTATAACCACCCGCGCTCGGCGAAGCTCACCGGGGCCCCCTCGCCGACCACGAAGTGATCCAGCACCCGCACGTCGACCAGCGCCAGCGCCTGCCGCAGCCGGTCGGTCAGCAGGCGGTCGGCAGCCGATGGTTCGGCCACGCCGCTGGGGTGGTTGTGGGCAAAGATCACGGCCGCGGCACCCAGCGCCAGGGCGCGCTTGACCACTTCGCGCGGGTAGACACTGGCGGCATCGAGCGTGCCCTGGCTGAGTTCCTCGGCGGTCAGGATCCGGTGCTGGCTGTCCAGGAACAGGGCAGCGAAGACCTCGCGGTCGCGATCACGCAGCCAGGCGCTGAGGTAGCGGCGGGTCCCGGCCGGATCGGAGAGCACGTCGCGGGCACGAAGGTCTTCGGCCAGCACCCGCCGGCCCATTTCGATCACCGCCTGCAGCTGCACGTACTTGGCCGGACCCAAGCCGTGCGCCGAAGAAAACTGCTCCTGGCTGGCTGCGACCAGCGCGCGCAGGCTGCCGAAGCGGACCAGCAGTTCGCGCGCCAGGTCCACGGCACTGCGCCCGGTGACGCCGGTGCGCAGGAAGATCGCCAGCAGTTCGGCATCGGACAGGGAGGCCGGGCCGCGGGCCAGCAGTTTTTCGCGTGGGCGTTCGTCCGCCGGCCAGTCGGTGATTGCCATTGCGCGGGTCCTGCACGGTCGGGACCCAAGTTAGGCACGTCGCCGCATACAGCGCAACGCGGTTTTGGTGGCAGGATAGTCACCCCCCAAAACCCACTTGCGTCCGCCCGTGAAACTGCACGAAGGCCTGCGTCAGGCCGCACTCGACTATCACGAGTACCCCACCCCGGGAAAAATCTCCGTCACTCCGACCAAGCAGCTGGTCAACCAGCGCGACCTGGCGTTGGCCTACTCGCCCGGAGTCGCGGCGGCTTGCGAGGAGATCGTCGCCGATCCTGCGGCGGTGTTTCGCTACACCGCGCGCGGCAATCTGGTGGCGGTGATCACCAACGGCACCGCGGTGCTGGGCCTGGGCGCGATCGGCCCACTGGCGGCCAAGCCGGTGATGGAAGGCAAGGCCGTGCTGTTCAAGAAGTTCGCCGGCATCGACGTGTTCGACATCGAGGTCGACGAGCGCGACCCGGACAAGCTGGTCGAACTGATCGCCGCACTGGAACCGACGTTCGGCGGCATCAACCTGGAGGACATCAAGGCGCCGGAATGTTTTCAGATCGAAAGAGCGCTGCGTGCGCGCATGAAGATCCCGGTGTTCCACGACGACCAGCACGGCACCGCCATCATCGTCGGCGCCGCCACGCTCAACGGGCTCAAGGTGGTTGGCAAGGACATCGCCGACATCAAGCTGGTGGTCAGTGGAGCGGGCGCCGCCGCGCTGGCCTGCGTAGACCTGCTGACAGACCTGGGCCTGCCGCTGGCCAACATCTGGCTGACCGACCTCGCCGGGGTGGTGCACCAGGGTCGCACCGAGCTGATGGACCCGGACAAGGCGCGCTTTGCGCAGGACACACCGCTGCGCACCCTGGAGGCGGTCATCGAAGGGGCCGACATGTTTCTGGGCCTGTCCGCCGGCGGTGTGCTCAAGCCGCACATGGTGGCCACGATGGCCGCGCGGCCGCTGATCTTCGCACTGGCCAACCCGACGCCGGAGATCCTGCCCGAGGAGGTCAAGGCCGTGCGCGACGATGCGGTCATTGCCACCGGCCGCACCGATTATCCAAACCAGGTCAACAACGTCCTGTGCTTTCCCTTCATCTTCCGTGGCGCTCTGGATGTGGGCGCCACCACCATCACGCGCGAGATGGAGATCGCGTGCGTACACGCCATAGCCGACCTGGCGCGCCGGGAACAGAGCGAAGCGGTGGCCAGCGCCTACGGCATCGAGGACCTGCAGTTCGGACCCGAGTACCTGATCCCCAAGCCGTTCGATCCGCGGCTGATCGTCAATCTGGCGCCGGCGGTGGCGCGCGCCGCCATCGACGCCGGCGTGGCCACGCGCCCCATCACTGACTTCGACGCCTATAGGGACAGGCTGGAGCGATTCACCACCCACAGCGGCGCGATGATGAAACCGGTGACCGACCGCGCGCGCAAGGTTGCCCACGAACGCAAGCGCATCGTCTTTGCCGAGGGCGAGGAAGAGCGCGTGCTGCGTGCCGTGCAGGTGCTGGTGGATGATCGCCTGGCCAACCCGGTCCTGGTTGGGCGCCCGGCGGTGATCGAAAAGCGCATCCGAAAGTTCGGCCTGCGCCTGCGCGTTGGCGACAACATCCAGATCGTCAACACCGAGTTCGATCCACGATTTCCGGAGTACTGGAAGGATTATCACGACATCATGAAGCGGCGCGGTGTCACCGCCCAGTACGCCAAGCTGGAGATGCGCCGCCGCCCCACGCTGATCGCCGCCATGCTGCTCAAGAAGGGCGAGGTCGACGGCATGATCTGCGGCACGGTCAGCAACTACGGTCGGCATCTGCAGTACGTCGACCGCGTGCTCGGCCTCGAGCCCCTGGCCACCTGCTACGGCGCAATGAACGCGCTGATCCTGCCCAACCGCCAGGTGTTCGTGGTCGACACCCACGTCAACGTCGATCCCGACGCCGAGCAGCTCGCCGAGATCACGCTCAGCGCCGCCGAACACATCCGTCGCTTTGGCATCGAGCCCAAGGCAGCGCTGCTGTCGCACTCCAATTTCGGCAGTTCTGACGCGCCCTCGGCGGTCAAGATGCGCCAGGTGCTGGCGCTGCTGCGCGAGCGCGCTCCGGGGCTGGAAGTGGACGGCGAGATGCACGGCGACTGCGCTCTGTCCGAAACCCTGCGCCAGGCGATCCTGCCCGACGCCACGCTCACCGGCGCCGCCAACCTGCTGGTGATGCCCAGCCTCGACGCCGCCAACATCGCCTACAACCTGCTCAAGACCGCCGCCGGCAACAACGTCGCCATCGGCCCGATCCTGCTCGGCTGCGGCGCACCGGTGCACATCATGACGCCCTCGGCCACGGTGCGGCGCATCGTCAACATGGCGGCGCTGACGGTGGTGGAGGCCAATTTGCAGCGAACGGCCGAAGGCTGAGTGCTGCGGCCCGGCCAGATCGTGGAAATCGCAGAAGAAGAAAGCGAACCGATTTCGATTTCAAGGCCGCGAAGAACCGCGCGAAGGCGCAAAGGTGCGAAGGTGAGTGTTGGATACACGCCCATTGGTCGCGACGGGCGCGGGCCGGTTCGAGCGGACTCTCGACCCGGAACTCTGCGGCATTTCGGTCTTTCTTTGGCCTCGGCGATGGACACTGGTGCGGCTGCCCGACGCCACTGCCTCGCCGCAATGGACGATGGATTTCAAGATCCGGAAGCGCCTTCATCGACGATGCGCGAGGTCCGGCGCGTGTCCGGCATCCACAGATACACCAGCAGCGAGCAGCCGATGCAGGCGCTGACGTACCAGTAGAAACCGGATTCCACGCCAGCCTGCTTGAACCACAGTGCCACCCACTCGGCCGTGCCGCCGAAGATCGACACCGTCAACGCATAGGGCAGGCCCACGCCCAGCGCACGCACCGCAGTGGGAAACAGTTCGGCCTTGACCACCGCGTTGATCGAGGTGTAACCGCTGACGATCACCAGCGCCAGCATCATCGGCCAGAACGCATCCCAGAAGCCGGTGGCGCTGCCCAGCCGCGTCAGGATCGGCACCGTGCACAGGCTGCCCAGCACGCCGAAGCCGATCAGCAGCGGGCGCCGGCCGATGCGGTCGGACAGTGCGCCCGCCAGCGGCTGCAGACACATGAACAGGAACAGGCACAGCGCGTTGACCAGCGCGGCGTCGTCGCGCGCCATGCCGGCGGTGTTGACCAGATATTTATGCGTGTAGGTGGTGTAGGTGTAGAACGCCACCGTGCCGCCCAGGGTCAGGCCCACGACGGTGGCCAGTTCGCGCGGATGCCGCAACAGCTCGCGCAACGGGTTGTGCCGCGCGCCCTGCGCCACCTGGCGACGGAACGATTCGGTCTCGTCCATGCGCCGGCGCAGCCACAGCGCCACCAGCGCCAGCACCGCGCCGATGGCAAACGGAATTCGCCAGCCCCAGGCCTCGAGTTGTTCGGTGCTCAGGAACACCCGCTGCAGGCCGATCAGCACGCCCAGCGCCAGCAGATGGCCGAGGATCAATGTCACGTACTGGAAGCTGGACCAGAAGCCGCGATGTCGGCGCGTGGCCATCTCGCTCAGATAGGTCGCCGAGGTGCCGTACTCGCCCCCCACCGACAGCCCCTGGATCAGGCGCGCCAGCACCAGCAGGATGGGCGCGGCGATGCCGACCTGTTCGAAAGTGGGCGTCACTGCGATCAGCAGCGAGCCGCCGCACATCATCCATACGCTCAGCAGCAGCGCCGCCTTGCGCCCGCGCCGGTCGGCGTACATCCCCAGCAGCCAGCCACCGACCGGCCGCATCAGGAATCCCACCGCAAAGATCGCCGCGGTGCTGAGCAGTTGCGCGGTCAGGTCCCCCTGCGGGAAGAAGCTGCCGGCGAAGTACAGTGAAAACGCCGCGTAGACGTACCAGTCGTACCACTCCACCAGGTTGCCCACCGAGCCGCTGAAGATCGAGCGCAGGCGATGGCGGGGGGTGAAATCGGCAGGGGCGGTCATGAAGCAGGTTCCAGAGCAATCGTCGAACCTTGCCCAATTCGCACTGTGATGTCTGCCCTCCGGCAGCAACCGACTGGAGGCACCCGCTACACTTCGGCGCCATGACGGACTCCCCCCCAGACCTGCGCGGCCGGCGCATCCTGCTCGGCGTCTGCGGCGGCATCGCGGCCTACAAGGCCGCCGATCTGTCGCGACGGCTGATCGAGGCCGGCGCCGACGTACAGGTCGTGATGACCGATAACGCCGCGCGCTTCGTCGGCGCCGCCACCTTCCAGGCCCTGACCGGCAAGCCGGTGCGCGACTCGCTGTGGGATGCGCAGGCGGAAAGCCACATGGGCCACATCGAGCTGGCGCGCTGGGCTGACCTGATCCTGGTCGCGCCGGCCAGCGCAAACACCCTGGCGCGCCTCGCCCATGGCCTGGCCGACGACCTGCTCGCCACCCTGGTGCTGGCCAGCGACCGGCCGCTGGCGGTGGCGCCGGCGATGAACCGGTTGATGTGGAACGCCCCCGCCACCCAGGACAACCTAGCCACGCTGCGGGCACGGGGCGTGAGGGTGCTCGGCCCCGGCGCCGGCTTCCAGGCCTGCGGCGAGACTGGCGAGGGCCGCATGCGCGAGCCCTCGGACCTGCGTGACGATGTTGCCGGCCTGCTGGGGCCACACGGCCCGTTGGCCGGCCGCCATGCCGTTGTCACCGCCGGTCCAACGCGCGAGCCGATCGATCCGGTGCGCTTCATCACCAACCGGTCCTCGGGCAAGCAGGGCTATGCGCTGGCGCGCGCGCTGGCACAACTCGGCGCGCGGGTGAGCCTGATCTCCGGGCCGACGCAACTGGCGGTGCCACCGGGCTGCGTACGGATCGAGGTGGAGACGGCGGCCCAGATGTGCGCCGCGGCGCTGGACGCGGCAGCGTCGGCCGAACTGTTCGTCGGCACCGCCGCAGTGGCCGACTACCGTGTGCAGGACGTGGCCACGGACAAGATCAAGAAAACCGGCACCACCATGCAGCTCGCGCTGGTGCGCAACGACGACATCCTGGTGCGGGTCCGCGCGGCGCGGCCGGACCTGTTCATGGTCGGCTTTGCCGCCGAAACCGAAAACCTCGAAGCCCACGCGCGCGACAAGCTGGCACGCAAGCAGCTGAACCTGATCGCCGCCAACCGGGTCGGCCCCGGTCGCGCCTTCGATGTCGACGACAACCAGCTCAGCGTGTACTGGGCCGGCGGCCAGCGCGAACTGGCGTCGGCGCCCAAGGACGTGCTCGCCCGCGAACTGGCCCTGCTGATCGCCGAGCACTTCGTGACCGGCCCCTGATCCCGACTCCTGAACTCACACCTGCACATGACCCGCATCCAGCTCAAGATTCTCGACCCGCGCCTGGGCCGCGAACTGCCCCTGCCCGCCCACGCCACTGAGGGCTCGGCCGGCATGGACCTGCGTGCGCTGCTGGACGCGCCGCTGACCCTCGAACCCGGCCAGACCCGGATGCTGCGCACGGGACTGGCGATTCACATCGCCGACCCGGGCCTAGCCGCGATGATCCTGCCGCGCTCGGGGCTGGGCCACAAACACGGCATCGTGCTCGGCAACCTGGTCGGACTGATCGACTCCGACTACCAGGGCGAGCTGATGGTGTCGTGCTGGAATCGCGGGCAGGCCGACTTCACCATCACCCCGGGCGAGCGCATCGCGCAGCTGGTGATCGTGCCGGTGGTGCGGGCCGAGTTCGAGCTGGTCGGGGATTTCGAGTCCAGCGCGCGTGGCGCCGGGGGCTTCGGGCACACCGGCCGGCACTGAGCCGTCGGCGGCCAGGGCGCCGCTCGCACCCCGCCGCCCGCACGCCCGTGCCTCAGGGGATCGGCCGCAGACGCAGGATCACGCCGTCGTCGGCCACCACCCAGGGTTCGCCGGCGGGGCTGATGCGCACCGCGCGCAGTCGCAGACCGCGCCCGGCGAGGTAGCGTTGTTCGGTGGCGAAGCGCGTGTCGTCGAGCTGCACGCGATTGAGATGGCCGCGCAGTGCAGTGACCAGCACGCTGTCGCGCCACTGCGGAAACAGCGCCGACTGGTAATAGGCCATGCCGGCGGTGGCGATGCTCGGCACATAGTGATGGACCGGCTGCGCCATGTCGTCGCGGGCGGTGCCCTGGCCGATGCTGCCGCCGACGTATTCCTTGCCGTAGGTGATCACCGGCCAGCCGTAGTTGACGCCCGGCTCGATCAGATTGACTTCGTCGCCGCCGCGCGGGCCGTGTTCGACCGCCCACAGGCGGCCGGCGGCGTGGTCGAAATCCATGCCCTGCGGATTGCGGTGACCGTAGCTCCAGATCTCCGGCAGGGCCTTGTCCCTGAGCACGAAGGGGTTGGACTGCGGCACGCGCCCATCGTCGGTCAGGCGCAGGATCTTGCCGTTGTGGCGCTCCAGGTTCTGCGCGTCATTGCGCTCGCCGCGATCGCCCACCGACAGGAACAGGTAGCCCTCATCGTCGAAGGCCATGGCGCCACCGAAGTGCTGGCCACGACCGGTGGCGGCCTTGGCCTGCAGCAGCAGGCGCAGGTCGCTCAGCGCGTTGCCCTGCAGCCGTGCGCGGGCAAAGTGCGTGGTGTAGCCCCCGTCCGGGCTGCGGTCGGCATAGCTCAGGTAGATCAGCTGGTTGTCCTTGAACCCGGGATGCAGCAACACCGCGTGCAGACCGCCCTGGCCGTGCACCGTCACCTTGGGCATGCCGCTGACTGCGTGGCGCTGGCCGCTGCTCAGGTCGATGCGCAGCATCCGGCCGGCCTTTTCAGTGACCAGGATCTCGTCCGGACCCAGAAAGGCCAGGTCCCAGGGCAGGTCCAGGCCCTCGACCACGACGTCGACCTTGAACCCGGCGGCCTCGGGTGTCAGGTGAAGCTCCTGGCTGCTGGCGGCGATCGCCTCGTTGCCGAAGAGACGCTTTCTTTCGCCCGACCACGGCTGGTAAAACCAAAGCGCCACGCCGACGACGCAGATCAGGTTCAGCAGGAGCAGGGAACGGCTGCGCATGGGAGGGCTCCGGGGTCGCGACGGGATCGTGGATCTTTGGGACCGCGTCAGCCCGAAACGTTCACCAGGGGCCTCACAGCGCGCTGACCAGGTGCCCGCCGTCGACTACCAGCTCGGCGCCGGTCATGTGCCGCCCGGCGTCCGAGGCCAGCAGCAGCAGCGGACCGTCCAGGTCGGGATATTCGCCGAAGCGGCGGGTCGGGATGCGCAGCTTGAACTTCTCGCCCTCTTCACCGGTGAGCTGCTCGCGGTTGATACCGGTAATGAAGTAGCCCGGCGCAATGCTGTTGACGCGGATCTGGTAGCGCGCCAGTTCCAGCGCCAGCGCCCGGGTCAGGTGCGACAGTCCGGCCTTGGCCGCGGCATAGGGCGTCAGCAATCCTGTGACGCGGCTGGCCAGAATGGAGGTGATGTTGATCAGGCTGCCGGGTCTGCGCGCGGCCACCAGGCGCCGCGCGGTTTCCTGCGCGGTCATCCAGGCACCCTTGAGATCGGTGTCCAGCACCCAGTCCCAGTCCGCGTCGGTGTAGTCCAGCGGCCGCTTGGTGCCGGAGACTCCGGCGTTGTTGACCAGAATGTCCGGCGCGCCGACGGCGTCGAGCGCGGCGCACACGCTGTCGCGATCGGTCACGTCCAGGCTCACCGCGCTGGCCTTGCCGCCGGCCTGCCGGATGCCCTGCACGGCCGCTTCGAGCTTGTCGACACTGCGCGCCGCCAGCACCACCTCGGCGCCGGCACGGGCCAGGGTCTGCGCGAAATGCTGACCCAGGCCGCTGGAAGCTCCGGTGACCAGCGCGGTACGGCCGGAAAGATCGAACAGGGATTGGGGAAATGCCGTCATCGTCGTGCGCCTGCGGTCGGACATCGGAGCCTGATTGTGGCAGCGCCGGCGCGCGGGCGCGCCGGGCAGGACGCGCTCGTTGCGCGCTCAAGCGCAACGGAGGCCGTTGCAGGCCGCACCCGCCGCATCATCAGCCTGGGCCTGTCCGGCTGCGTGGCCGGCGGCTTGGCAAGCGATGGCCTGCAACGCGGCTGATGGTTCCGGCACATCGTCCAGGCGACCGGGCGATCACCGGCCGCGAGCCCGCGAAGGCGGACATTGGCCCGGTCCTTGCGGTGCACAGGCCGCTGCCGCGACACCGGCTGTGAACTGCCGGAATCGACCCATGGGAACCCCACCTGCACAGAAGCCCTCGCCGTACACGCGGGGTGCTGCCGCGACCGCCCCGGGATCGACCCGCAACGCCTCGACGTTCCCGGCATAGTGATCGGCATCGGCGGCGGCATGGGGGCTGCGGCGTTCAGACGGGCCCGCCTGCAACGTTGTGGTTTTATATTTTGAGGATTATACAGACCATTCGAATATACAGACCACTTAAATCAAGTTTTCAGATCAGAAAGTCGCCTGTCCATTCCAAAAAAGCTATACTTTCCAATTGAGGTCGTATGTGCCGTGCGCATCCGGCGTCATCCTCGCTTTCAATACGGAGAATGCGCATGTTGCTCGCAACCGATCTGGACGGAACCTTCCTTGCCGGCGACGCCGAGGCGCGCCAGCAGCTCTACCGCCTGATCGCCCGCCACCCCGACATCCGCCTGGCCTACGTCAGCGGCCGCGGCCTGGAATCGGTGCTGCCACTGCTGGCCGACCCGCAGTTGCCGCAGCCCGACTACATCGTCTGCGATGTCGGCGCCACCGTGGTCGACGGCCATACACTGCAGCCGGTCCAGCCGCTGCAGAACCAGCTTGACGCCCTGTGGCCGGGCGAGCAGGCGGTGACCACGGCGTTGGCGCCGTTTGCCGGCCTGCATCGCCAGGCCACGCCGCAGCAGCGCCGCTGCTCGTACGTCTGTGATGCCGGCGCCATCAGCGAGGCGGTCCACGATGCCGTGGCGGCGCTGGAATGCGAGCTGCTGTATTCCGGCGGACGCTTTCTGGACGTGCTCTCGCGCGGCGTCAACAAGGGCTCCAGCCTGGCCCGCCTGGTCGGCCTGATCGGCATCGCGCCGGAGCAGGTGCTGGTGGCCGGCGACTCGCTCAACGATCTGTCGATGTTCCAGCAGGGTTACAAGGGCGTCTGCGTCGGCGGTTCCGAATCCAGCCTGGTCAAGCGCACCACCGCCCTGCCCAACGTGCTGCAGGCCGGCGAGACCGGCTGCCGCGGCATTCTGGTTGCACTGGAACATTTCGGCCTGGTCGGCCCCGGCGGCATCGAGCTGGAAACCGACCCGCTGCGCGAGTCCGGCGCCTCCGAGCTGGTCATGGTCTATCACCGTCTGCCGTACGAGGAGGCCCAGGTCGACGGCAAGACCGTGCGCCGCCGCCATACCTCGCCCAACGGCATCATCCCGACCCTGATGAGCTTCTTCGGAGACGGCCGAAGCAAGAAGCGGCGAGGCACCTGGGTGGCCTGGTCGGTTCACGACGGCAAGAAGAACAGCACCTTCGAAACCCACACTCCGGTGGACGTGGAGCGCTACCCCAACGTGGTGGCCGCACGCGTGCCGCTGAGCAAGTCGGACGTCGACATCTTCTACAAGACCTTCTCCAAGGAGGCCTTCTGGCCGCTGCTGCACACCTTCTGGGAGCGCGCCCGCTTCCGCGAAGATCACTGGCAGGTGTTTCTGCGGGTCAATCGCGCCTTTGCCCAGACCACCGCCGCCGAAGCGGCGCCGGGGGCCGTGGTGTGGATCCACGACTACAACCTGTGGATGGTGCCGGCCTATCTGCGCGAACTGCGCCCGGACGTCAAGATCGCGTTTTTCCACCACACCTATTTCCCGTCCGCCGACGTGTTCAACGTGGTGCCGTGGCGACGCCAGATCATCGGCAGCCTGCTGATGTGCGACTACGTGGCCTTCCACATCCCGCGCCAGGTGGAGAACTTCGTCGACGTCGCCCGCGGCGTGGCACCACTCAAGGTGCTGGAGCGCGAGAACTGCGCGCCACGCTTCCTCACCTACGGTTGCGCCATGGGGCTGGGCGAGATGACCCGCGCGGTGGAAGTGCACGGGCGCACCGTGCGCCTGGGCGCCCATCCGGTGGGGCTGGACGTGGACCGCATCCGCGACCTGCTCAAGACCGAGGGCGTGCGCAAGCGCATGGCGGAGCTTCGGCGTGATATCGGCAAGATGCGGCTGATTCTGTCGGTGGAACGCCTCGACTACACCAAGGGCACGCTGGAGCGCCTGCAGGCCTACGAACGGCTGCTGTCGGAAAACCCGGAGCTGCTGGGCCAGATCACGCTGGTCTGCATCTGCGTGCCGGCGGCCAAGGAAATGAAGATCTACGCCACCCTGCAGTCGCAGATCGAGCAGGCGGTGGGCCGCATCAATGGCCGCTTCGCGCAGGTCGGCTGGACGCCGCTGCAGTTCTTTTTCCGCAGCCTGCCGTTCGAGGAGGTCGTGCCCTACTACGCCATTGCCGATCTGGCCTGGGTGACCCCGCTGCGCGACGGCCTGAATCTGGTGGCCAAGGAATTCGTCGCCACCCAGGGGCTGGTCGGCGGCCGAGGCGTGCTGGTGCTGTCGGAGTTTGCCGGCGCCGCGGCCGAACTCAAGGACGCGGTGCTGTGCAATCCGCACGATCCGGTGGATCTGGCCAATGCCTGCTATCTGGGCATCTCGATGGGTCATACCGAGGCACGCAGCCGCCTGCGCACCATGTTCGAGATCGTCTGCTACTACGACATCCGCTACTGGGGCCGGCACTTCCTGTCTGAAGTCACCGGCGTTCCGATGGAGCCCAGCGGCCCGGCCAATCTCGAACCGGTGCTGTCGCTCACCAAAATGCCAGAACCAGAATTGTCGTGATGCCCAGCAGTGCCAGCGCCCCGATCCGCACCCCCGCGGGCAGGGCGATGGCGCCGCGCACGTAGCCGACGTCAGCATTGGCCGCCTCCCGTAGCCGCAGGCTCAGCAGCCAGGCCACGATCAGCGTGAAGAAGAACAGGATTCCGGCGACGATGGTGAAGTGGATGTCCACCCAGTCCAGCTGCGTGGCGACAAACCAGGTCACGCTCAGCGTATGTCCGCAGACCGTGGCGTACAGCGCGGCACGCGCACCCAGACGATTGGAGAACACTCCCATCAGGAACACCGCCACCAGCGGTGGCGTGGCGTACGCAAAGCCCTGCTGCAGGTAGGCGAACAGGCCGGGGAAGTTGTCGATGGCCGGCGCCCACACCGCGGCGAAGGCCACCAGGCCGAAGGTCACCCAGCGCCCGATGAGCGCCAGTTGCCGCGGCGAGGTGTCCGGCTTGCGCGGCAGGATGAAGTCCACCGAGATCAGCGTCGAAGCCGAGTTCAGCGCCGAATCGATGCTGGACATGATCGCCGCCAGCAGGCCGGCCAGGATCAGGCCGGCCAGGCCGACCGGGGCGTACTCGGCAATCAACCGCGGGAACACGCTGTCGGCGCGGTCCAGGTCCGGGAACAGCGAGATTGCCACTGCCCCGGGCAGCACCATCAGGAACAGCGGCAGCAGCTTCAGGAACGCCGCCAGCAACGCGCCGTAACCGGCGGCGGCCTGGTCGCGCGCCGCCAGCAGCCGCTGGCTGACGTACTGGTTCATGGTCCAGTAGTAGAACCCCAGCACCGGCAGACCGATCAGGGTGCCCAGCCAGGGCAGCGCCGGATCGTCCAGCGGCCGGATCAGTGACAGGTGATCGTCCGGGATCGCCGCCTTGAGCTGCGTCCACGAGTAATCGAACTCGCCGAACACGATGATGGTGAGCATCAGCGAACCGCCCAGCAGCACCACGGTCTGCAGCACGTCGGTGTAGGCCACCGCGCGCAGGCCGCCGGCGGCGGTGTAGATCCCCACGAACACCGCGATCACCGCGCAGGTCAGACCCAGCGAAAGGCCGGGAAAGAACAGCCCCAGCACCACCGCACCGGCGTACAGGCTGCCGGCGGTGTCCAGCACCACGCTCAGGAAGATCGCCACCCCCGACAGGTATTTGCGCATGCGCGCATCGAAGCGCTGCTCCAGCCATTGCGGGATCGTGGTGACGCGGTGGCGCAGCAGCATCGGCATCACGAACACTGCGGAGAACACCAGCACCAGCGCCGCCATCCACTCGTAGTTGGCCACCGAGATGCCGTGTTCCCAGGCCGCGCCGGGCAGGCCGATCAGCGTCGTGGAGGAGATGTTGGAGGCAAACAGCGACAGCCCGACCACGCCGAAGCCGAGGCTGCGCCCGGCCAGGAACAGGTCGTCGGCGTCAGGGCTGCGGCGCGCGACGACCACGCCGACGACGATGACAAAGACCACGTACGCCGCAAGGACGCCGTAATCGACGGGGTGCAAGGCCTCCATCGGCAGGGCTCGTTGTGGGTGCAGGGCTGCACGGGACCACAGACCGATGATCGGATCAAGTGCAGATCGGTCCGCGCAGGCATGCGGTCCGCGAGCCGCGGCCCGCAACCCACATCCGCACCACCCGGCGCCCGGGCCGGCAAGCTCGTGCATGCGCCACAGCCGGCCGGCAAGATCCCGAGGTCTTTCAGCGCGGCGCCTCCGCCGGACACGAAATTGCACTTGCGCCCGCGGGCACCAAAGGATCCGGTGTCCGATGAAGCCGGGGCCAGGGCTGCAGCGGCCGGCCAGCACTGCCAACCCGCCGCTACGCCTGGCCCGCTGATGATTGCTGGATGGTCGCCGCAGAGGCCGGAAATTTGCGCCGCGCCCATACCGAAGGCGATCTCGCAATGCCCGCCGGCTCGCCCCGGCTCGCATTCGACGAGCCCGGGTTCGACCACCAGCGTCGCCCGGGCCGCCCGGTTGCGGACGTGGCCGGCGGCCTCAGCGAGCGGCCTGCACCCTGCGCACCGCCTCGCGTACCAGCACCAGGCGATCATTGCCGAAGTACATGTCGTCGCCGACATACATCGTCGGACTGCCGAAGCCGCCACGAGCGACGAGTTCGTCGGTGTTGGCGCGCAGGCGTTGCTTGACCTCTGGCCGGGCGATCGCCGCGAACAACGCGTCGGCGTCGTCGCCGGTGCGCCGGCACAGCTCGCCGATCACCGCGTCCTGCGAGATGTCCTGGTCCTGGCCCCAGTAGATCTCGAAGGCTGCGCGGGCAAACGCCGGCAGGCGCCCCTGTGCGTCGAGCCAGATGCACGCCCGCATGACCTTGACGCTGTTGACCGGGAACACCCTGGGCGGAAACACGATCCTGATCCCGGCGTGGCGCGCCCAGTCCAGCACGTCCTTGACCAGGTAGTCGCGCTTGGCCGGTATCCCGCGCTCGCGCGCCTCATAGACGCTGGGGTTGATCGAGTTGAATACGCCACCGACCAGGATCGGCTTCCAGCGCACGGCGACGCCGAGTTCGGCTGCCATCGGCTGGATGTTGTGGAAGGCCAGGTAGGTCCAGGGGCTGGAGATGTCGAAATAGAAGTCGATCATGGTCGGAAGGTTCGCACCCCGCGCGGGCGCAGTGTGGGCATGCTCTGAGGGCTCAACCGGCATGGCCCCGCTCAGGCCGCGTCGGGCGCGGGCCCGAAGGCACCGTAACGGCCGCGGAAGAACAGCAGCGGCAGGCGGTCACCGGGTCGCATGTGAAAGTCCAGCACCCGCCCGATGACCACGCGGTGGTCGCCGGCCGCGTGTTCGGCTTCGAGCCTGCAGGCAACAAAGCCCAGCACCCGGTCGAGCCGCGGCGGGTCCAGCGCAGAGGCGCTCCACTGCTGGCCCCGGAACTTGTCGGCCCCCGAACGGGCAAAACGCACACAGAGGTCCTGCTGGTCGGCGGCCAGGATATTGACGCCGAATCGGCCGGTGGCGCGGATGCGTGGCCAGCTCAGGCTGCTGTTGGCCGGACACACCGCCACCAGCGGCGGCGACAACGAAACCGACACGAAGGATTGCGCCGAGAACCCGCACGGCGCGCCCTGCTCGTCGCGGCCGGTGACGATCACCACGCCGGTACAGAACTGCCCCATGGCGTCGCGGAAATCGCGCTCCGAAAACTGGCTCATCAACTTCCCGTCGTGGCTCTGACCCATTCCGATGATGTCACACAGGTTCCAGCCGACAACATTCGCGGCGCGTCGCGATGTGCATCGGGATCGCGTCCGGCACGCCCCATGATCAGGCCCGGGTGGGCGAGTCCTGCGTGCGCGCCGCGCGCTGGCGGTAATCGCCGGGCCGGGCGCCTGTCCACAGCTTGAAGGCACGGTGAAAGGCGCTGGGCTCTGAAAATCCCAGTGCGTCGGCGATGCCCGCCACGCGCGCGTCAGAGTGGGTGAGCAGATCGATCGCCAGGTCGCGTCGCAGACTGTCGCGGATCTCGCGAAAGCTGGTGCCCTCCTGGTCCAGCCGACGATGCAGGGTGGACAGCGCCACGCCCATCTCCGTCGACAGCCGCGCCAGGTCCGGCCAGTGCGCGGGTTCGGCCTGGCGCAGGCGCCGGCGGATGCGCGCCGACCAGCTGTTGCGATCACGGAACTTGACGACGAAGTTGTGCGGCGCGTGACGCAGGAAGGCGCGCACCTCGTCGTCACTGCGGGAGGGCACCGCGGCCAGGACGCGGGCGTCGAACTGCACCACGCTGGCAGTGCCGTCGAAGGCCAGTTCCGACGAGAACATGGCGCGATACTCGCGCCACCAGGGCGGCCGCGGGTGGGCAAAGGTGGCCGCGACCAGGCTGATGCGCCGGCCCACCAGCCAGCACATCAGACCGTGCAGCATCATCAGCACGGTCTCGTGGGCAAACCCCGCGTACGCCGCCGGGCGCTGCGCCGGCCGGCACTCCTGCACCACCAGCCGGGCCTGGTCGGCGTCGGTTTCCAGTGTCACGCGGGCGTCGTCCATGCTCAGGCAGAAGAACTGCGCCGCCGTCTGCAGGGCCTGGCCGAGGTCGGGACAGCGCGCCATGGCGC
>JAJFJX010000002.1 GCA_021773655.1 Panacagrimonas sp. | reverse complement strand
CTAGGGCTTCTGGTCGCCCTTGAGACCGATGGTCAGCGACTGCAGGTAGTCGTTCGGCTTGCGGCCGTCGTAGGTCACGCCGTCGATGAACTCGTCGGTGGCCGGCTTGAAACCGCTTTCGCCGTCGAAGTCGGGAAAGTCGGAGGCCTTCATCTTCCCTTCCGCGATCAGCGCCCTGGCCGCCGCCGTGTAGAGGTCGGTCCGGTACACCTTCTTGGCAATCCGCATGTACCAGTCGTCCGGCTTGGCTTCGGTGATCTGGCCCCAGCGGCGCATCTGCGTCAGGTACCAGATTGCGTCCGAGTAGTACGGATACGTGGCGTGGTAACGGAAGAACACGTTGAAGTCCGGCACATCGCGCTTGTCGCCCTTCTCGTATTCGAAAGTGCCGGTCATGCTGTTGGCGATCACCGCCGCGTCGGCGCCGACATAGGCCGGACGCGACAGGATCTCGACCGCCTCCTGGCGGTTGGCGTTATTGTTCTCATCGAGCCAGTACGCGGCACGGATCATGGCCTTGGTCATGGCCAGCGTGGTATTCGGATACTTCTCGGCAAAGTCCTCGCGGATGCCGAACACCTTTTCCGGATTGTTCTTCCAGATCTCGTAGTCGGTGATCACCGGCACTCCGATGCCCTTGAACACCGCCTGCTGGTTCCACGGCTCGCCCACGCAGTAGCCATAGATGGTGCCGGCTTCGAGCGTGGCCGGCATCTGGGGCGGTGGGGTGACCGAGAGCAGCGCGTCGGCCTTGATCTGCCCGGCGACATCGCCGTTGGCGGGGTCGTAGAAACCGGGGTGGATGCCGCCCGCGGCCAGCCAGTAGCGCAGCTCGTAGTTGTGCGTGGACACCGGGAATACCATGCCCATCTTGAATGGCTTGCCTTGCGCCTTGTAGCTGTCCACCACCGGCTTGAGGGCGTCCGCCTTGATCGGGTGCACCGGCTTGCCGCCCTCCATCGGCACGTGCTTCTTCATCTGCTCCCAGACCGCGTTGGAAACGGTGATGCCATTGCCGTTGAGGTCCATGGAGAACGGCGTGACGATCACCGCCTCGGTGCCGAAGCCAATGGTCGCGGCCAGCGGCTGGCCGGCGAGCATGTGCGCGCCGTCGAGTTCGCCCGAGATCACGCGGTCCAGCAGGACCTTCCAGTTGGCCTGCGCCTCCAGCGTGACGTAAAGACCCTCATCCTCGAAGAACTGCTTCTCGTAGGCGATGGCCAGCGGCGCCATGTCGGTGAGCTTGATGAAGCCGAACTTCAGCTCTTCCTTTTCGAGCTTCGCCGCCTGTGCCGGCAGCCCCAGCACCAGCGCCAGCGCCAGCGCCAGCGCTGCACAGCGCCGGATCCCGGTCTGCACCCGGACCCGTAACGATTCGTTCCGCTTGCCGCCACCCGACTCTTGCTTGTTCATTGAGTTCCTCTCGCCCAAAAAAATAGGCGTCCATGCGCGATCACGGGAGGATCACGCATGGACGCCTTTGTCCTTGTCACGGAAACGCCCGTGACCGCGCACTGCTGGTGCCGCTGGTCGAGCCGACGTTGGCTCGGGTTGGTACTGCGTTACCGCATGTTGCGTGCCAGGATCCGGGGCCCCGCAGACCCGCCGATCTCGCCTCGGGCACCCACTTTCACGCTGCATCTGCACCGATGCGCGGCGCTGCGCACCGCTGCGGTGCGCC
Organism: Panacagrimonas sp.; assembly: GCA_021773655.1. Lineage (GTDB taxonomy): Bacteria > Pseudomonadota > Gammaproteobacteria > Nevskiales > Nevskiaceae > Panacagrimonas. The sequence goes on along the minus strand of JAJFJX010000002.1, from coordinate 2,467 downwards.
GCCGCGCCTGCGAACGGCTCAGAAGCTGAACTGGGTCCAGATCCAGAGCTTGTCGGTATCCACCGCGAAGTCGTCGGCCGAATAGGCGCCGTACTTGATGCCGGCCGTGAACTTTTCCGCCAGCAGCATGGTGGCCTGCAGATTCACTTCCGAACCGTAGTCCACGCTGCCTTCATCGGATTCGAACTCGTGATAGGCCGCCAGCAGGGACACCTTGCCCAGCTTGGCGCCGAGGCTGGCGTAGCTGTCGATCAGGCCAGCCGCCGGCGTGACCAGGAACACGTCGTTCCAGCCGTTGAAGGCGTGCAGGGTCGCCAGCGGCGTCATCAACGCAAAGGCGCCGTCGTCGCTGCCCAGGGACTCGTACCCGAGCTTGAACGTCACCGCCTTGTAGCCCAGACCCAGCTCGCCGCTCAGATAGTCGGTGTCAAAATCGCCGGTCGGCACCTCGGCTTCCTGCGAGGCGAATTCCGCGGTGTACAGCAGCTTCAGATCGGCGCCCAGCGGCAGCGCGCCGCTCGCGCGCAGACCTATGGTGTCCACGTCCGGAGTCGGCGCCGTGAACAGCTCGAAATCCAGCAGATAGGAATACGCGGTGAGCTTGAGCGCCGGGCCCATCTCCCAACTGGCGTTGATCAGATGGCCTTCGAGATCCAGGTTGGCAAAGAAAATGTTGTTGACGTTGGTGAGGTAGGAATAGTGGAACGCCAGCGACGTGGTCGGCGTGTACTTGAGGAAATAGCCGTCATAGGTCTGCTCGTTCTGCCGCCAGCCGACATTGCCGACCCAGCGTGCGTTGTCGAGGATCTGCTTGCTGCGCCCCGCGGTCAGCACCAGATTGGCGATGCCGGTGTAGCGCAGACCCCACTGGTTGGTCTCCGTGCCCTCCGGGTCGGCCACCACCGAGAACTCCACCGGCGGCGGCCGTTGCGAATAGTCGTCGACCAGCGCGTTGATGTTTTCCATCTCCACGAACGCGCTCAGGCCATGCCAGGTCTGGGTGGTGTAGCCCAGCAGCGTGCGCAGGGTCAGGGCATCGGCCTGGTCCAGCGCATTGTCCTGGTCGACGGATTCATAGCGCAGGCGCAGGTCAGCATTGACCTTGCCTCCGGTGATGGCGGCACGCAGATCCTCGGCCGCCACCGCGGTCGCACTCAGGGACAGTGCGGCGGCCAGCGCCGGCGTGACGACGCGCGCCAGGGCGCGTCGCGTCGAGCGCGCTCGATGAGCCAGGACATCGGATGTTGAAGGCATTGCAGCTCCCTTGACGTTCTGTAGACGGACCCGCAGGCCCGCGAATTGCCGAGTGATCCGGCTTTGATCGAGCTTAGGCGGGTGCGGGGGGGGCACCTATCGCGAGGCTCACGATTCGGATGTCGTCGTGTTTGCCACGTCTTGTAGTGGCAGCACTACAAGACGTGGCCAGGCACGGCCAGGCACGGCCAGGCACGGCCAGGCCGGGATACGGGCGAGGGCCCGACCCGCAAGACCGGCCCGCAAGACCGGCCCGCATGACTCGCGGGCCCCGGACAATCCGGTGCCGACCGGAGCTGCGCAGCGTTTCCGCAGCCTTCCGAGCATTCCCATCGGTGGTGATCGGACGTCCATGCGCCGGATGATTGCGGCCGGATCATTTGCGCGACGCCGGCGGTGCCCGGCCCGAGCGGCGGCGCCGGGGCGCCGACGCGCCGGGGCCATCCGGCTATTGACGCTCCGCGCCGTACCGCCCCCAATACCCGGCTCCCGGGGTCACGTCGGCCGACCCCGAGGCCTTTCCTGTCTTGCATCGCGAGGCCCAGATGATTCCGTTTCCGCTCAAGGTTGCCTTCTTCACGCTCTGGCAGTTCATTCTCAAGTGGGCCACCAAGGTGCTCACCTTCCGCACCCCCGAGCTGTTCATCGGACCCGGCTCGGCGCTGGAGCTTTGCGATCACCTCGGGCGCAAGACCAGCGTGCGCAACCTGCTGATCGTCACCGATTCCACGCTGGTGCAGTTGGGCCTGCTCAAGCCGCTGCTGGAACGGCTCGACGCTCACGGCGTGCGCCATGTGATCTATGACGGCGTGCAGCCCAATCCCACCATCGACCAGATCGAGGCCGGCCTGGAGTTGCTGCGGCGCGAAGGCTGCACCGGCATCCTGGCCATCGGCGGCGGCTCGCCGATCGACGCCGCCAAGGTCATCGCGGCGCGCGCCACCAACCCGCACAGGACCACCTGGATGGCCGGCCTGCTGCGGGTGCTGTTCCGGCCGATGCCGCTGTACGCGGTGCCGACCACCGCCGGGACCGGCTCCGAGGTCACCATTGCCGCGGTGGTGTCGGATCCGTCTTCGACGCGCAAATTCGCCATCATGGATCCCAAGCTGGTGCCCCTGGCCGCGGCGCTGGACGGCAGCCTGATGACCGGCCTGCCGGCCGCCATCACCGCCGCCACCGGCATGGATGCGCTGACCCACGCGGTGGAGGC
>JAJFJX010000001.1 GCA_021773655.1 Panacagrimonas sp. | reverse complement strand
TCGTCGAGTGGCTCGACACCTACGCAGACAAGATGCCGCTGTCGGTGCTCGGCTCGGTGATCCCGATGCTGGAGATCACGCTCGACGGCGCACTGGCGAAGTTCCTGCTCGACACCGTCGAGGATCCGGTCTGCCACGCCGTGTTCAGGCACATCAACGAGGACGAGTCGCGCCATCTGGGCGTGGACTTCCACGTGCTGGAAAAGCTCGGCCACGGTCCCCTGTACCGGCAGGGGCTGGAGTTCGTCGCCAGGATGATCGATCCGCGCCTGCTGCTCGGCATCGCGGCCTATCTGCCGCTGCTCAACAAGATGCGCGACAACCTGGTCGAGCTTGGCCTCAAGGAAGAAAAGCTCTACGACGCCGTGCGCAAGTACGAACGTGTCGGCGGAACAAGGGGCGGACGTCGCAACCCCTGGTTCCGGCTCATCTCGCGCCAGGGGCGCTGGGTGATCGACCGCGGGGTGCGCGCCTACCACGTGCCGGTCGACGCGCTGGTCAAGCTCACGGCAAGGATTCCGCCCAAGGCGCTGCCGCCCGTGCCGACCTGGGTCAACGAACTGACCTGGAAGCCGGCGGCCTGAGGCGGGCAAGGCCCGCCAACCGCGCAGCTTTTCCGATCAATCGAACACCGCCGGCGGGCGCTGCCCGCCCTGCCTTCCTTCCTTGCTTCGGAGGTCCGCACTGTGAACGACATCCACCTGCCCAGTTTCAAGCGCCGCAACAAGGCCGCCCCGGTCGCCAACGTGGAGGTACCGAAGCCCGATTCGCCCACCGTCGACGTGCTGATCGTCGGCGCCGGTTTTGCGGGCCTGGGAACCGCCATTCGCCTGCAGCAGGCCGGCATCCGCGACGTCGTGCTCCTTGAGCGTGGCGCGGAAGTCGGCGGCACCTGGCGCGACAACCAGTACCCGGGCGCGGCCTGCGACATTCCCTCCAACCTCTACTCGTATTCCTTTGCCCAGAACCCGCAGTGGTCACGCGGGTTTTCGGGTAGCCGCGAGATCCTCGGCTACATCCATCAACTGGTGGACAGATTCGATCTGGCCGGGCGGGTGCGTTTCAATCAGAACGTTACCGGCATGGTGTTCGACGAGGCGGCCGGCCAGTGGGCCGTGCACACGGCAGGCGGCCAGACGCACCGCGCACGCAGCGTGGTCATGGCGCAGGGACCGCTGAGCAATTCGAGCTGGCCCGCCATTCCGGGCCTGGAAACCTACCAGGGCCACAAGATCCACAGCGCGCGCTGGGACCATGCCTACGATTTCAGGGGCAAGAAGATCGCCGTGGTCGGCACCGGTGCCAGCGCGATCCAGATCGTGCCGGAGCTGGTCAAGCTGGCGGCCAACGTCAAGGTGTTCCAGCGCACCCCGGCCTGGGTGATGCCGCGGCCGGACTACGCCGCGCCCGAGTGGAGCAAGACGCTGTTTGCGCGCCTGCCCGCCGCGCAGACCGCGTTTCGCGAGCTTCTGTACTGGGTGCACGAGTCCATGGCGGTCGGCGTGGTGTGGACCACGCCGGCGACCGCACTGCTGGAGCAACTGGCCAGGCTATATCTGCGCATGGAGGTGAAGGACGGCTGGCTGCGCCGCCAGCTCACACCGGACTACCGCCTGGGCTGCAAGCGGATTCTCATTTCCAACGACTGGTACCCTGCCTTGCAGGCGCCCAACGCCAAGCTCATCACCTGGCCGATCGCGAGTCTTTCGCCCGGGGGGATCCGCACCGTGGAGGGCATCGAGCACCGGTTCGACTGCATCGTGTTCGCCACCGGCTTTGACGTGAGCAAGGCCGGCGCGCCGTTCCCGATCACCGGCCTGGGCGGTCGCCAGCTCGACCAGGAGTGGTCGCGCGGGGCGCAGGCCTACAAGAGCGTCAGCGTGTCGGGCTATCCGAACCTGTTTCTGACCTTCGGCCCCAACTCCGGCCCGGGCCACAACTCGGCGCTGGTCTACATGGAGGCGCAGATCGACTACATCGTCAAAGGCGTGGCCAGGCTGCTGGGTGAGGACCTCAAGGTGCTCGACGTGCGCGCAGACGCACAGAAGGCCTATAACGCCGCCATCCAGAAGCGTCTTGCACGGACCAACTGGAACAGCGGCTGCAAGAGCTGGTACCTGACCGACGACGGCTTCAATGCCACCATGTACCCGGGTCTGGCGACACAGTTTCGCGCCCAGATGGCGCATTTCGAGTCCCGTCACTACACCGTGGATCGAACCTGAGGGTGGCGCCCGTTGCCGGCGCCGACGCATGGAAAGCGCCTATGCTGGGACTGACCTGAAGACACGAGGCGGTGCCCATGAGGGTGTTTCACTGCGACGTCTGCGCGCAGACGCTGTATTTCGAAAACTCGGACTGCATCAAGTGCGGCCACACGCTGGCCTACCTGCCGGAGCTGGGCGCGATGACGGCGCTGGCGCCGGCGGCGTCCGAGGGCCGATGGCAGGTGCTGTGCGCCACCTGGCAGGGCGGTGAAGTGCGTCTGTGTGAAAACTACGTCGGACCGGGGGTCTGCAACTGGGCCGTGCCCGACACCGATCCAGAATCCTTGTGCCAGTCCTGCCGGCTGACCCGCGTCCTGCCCGATCTGGACGTGCCGGGGAATCGCCAGGCCTGGGCCAAGCTGGAGACGGCCAAGCGGCGCCTGGTGTTCACGCTGCTCGACCTCGGTCTGCCGCTGGACGGCCTGGAATACCGATTCATGGCCGATCAGGTCCACGCGCCCGGCAGCATCCTCACCGGCCACGACAACGGCATCATCACCATCAACATCGCCGAGGCCGACGACCTCGAACGAGAACGCCGCCGGCTGGCCCTGCACGAGCCCTATCGCACGGTGCTGGGTCACCTGCGCCACGAGGTCGGCCATTACTACTGGGATCGCCTGATCCGCGACGCCGGTCTGGAGGCCGCCTTTCGCAAATGCTTCGGCGACGAGCGCCAGGACTACGCGGCGGCGCTGCAGCGGCATTACGACCAGGGGCCGCCGGTCGGCTGGCAGGACGAGCACGTCAGCGCCTATGCCAGCACCCATCCCTGGGAGGACTGGGCCGAGAGCTGGGCACACTACCTGCACATGATCACCGCGCTGGATACCGCGGCCCACTGCGGCCTGGGCGTGCAGCCGCACCGCGACGACGAGCCACGCCTGACGCTGGATGCGGCGGAGCCCCAGCACCGGCGATCATTCGACAGGCTGATCGCCGACTGGCTGGCATTGACCTACGTGCTCAACAACCTCGATCGCAGCCTGGGCCTGTCCGACAGCTATCCCTTCGTGCTGGCACAGCCGGTGATCCGCAAGCTGCGATTCATTCACGAGCACCTGCCGCGCGCGGATTGAAGCGGTGCCGTCGGGACCTTTGCAGTGCATCGGTCGCGGTCGGCTGACCGGAAAGGACATCGCCGTCGATGGCGGCCCCACCCCGCGATGCGGTCCGGGCCGGTCGAATCGAAGGTGGCGCAGCCCTTCAGTCGGGCGGGGTGCCGAGTCCGTATTTCTTGATCTTGTACCAGAGCGAACGCTCGCTGATCCGGAGCAGGGCGCAGGCCCGTGCCTTGTTGCCGCCGGTGCGACGCAGCGCCTCGGTGATGAGCCGGGATTCGAGTGCCTCGACGGCCGGATCCAGCCGCAGATCGGGGTTTGCGGCTGCTTCGGGGCCGGCCATGTCCGGCCCTGCCGGGGGCGCGGCGTCCTGCTCCAGGCGCAGGTCCCGCAGTTCGACCGCCCGGCCGCCACCCAGGATCAGCGCGCGCTCGACCACGTTGCGCAACTCCCGCACGTTGCCCGGCCAGCGATATCGCTGGAGCGCCGTCATCACCTCGGCGGGCACTTCGGGCAGCGGTGCGGACGGGCCGAGCGACTGCCGCATCAGGTGCTCGACCAGGGCCGGCAGGTCCTCGGGCCGTTCACGCAGCGTCGGCAGCGGGATGTTGAACACGTTGAGCCGGAAGTAGAGATCTTCGCGCAGCCTGCCGTCCTGCACCGCCTGTCGCGGACTCCGGTTGGTGGCCGACAGGATGCGCGCGTCGATCCGCAGGGTCTGGTTGCCGCCCAGGCGCTGCACCTCGCTTTCCTGCAGGACCCGGAGCAGCTTGGCCTGCAGGTCGATCGGCATCTCGGTGATCTCGTCGAGGAACACCGTGCCGCCCTGCGCCAGCTCGAACTTGCCGACGCGCTGCCGGAGGGCGCCCGTGAAGGCACCTTTTTCATGACCGAAGAGCTCGCTTTCGAGCATGTCGCGCGGCAGCGCCGCACAGTTGATGGCCACGAACAGCTGATCGCGTCGCGGGCTGGCGTCGTGCAGGGCCCGCGCCACGACTTCCTTGCCGGTGCCGGTCTCGCCCGAGATCAGCACCGCTGCCGAGGTGGGGCCGACCTGCGCCACCAGGCGTTGAACCTCGCGCATGTGCCTGCCATCGCCCACCAGGCCGGTCCAGCGCCGATCCACTTCCTGGCGCAGGTACTGGTTGCGCCGCAGCACTTCGCGGCTGGCGAACACCCGCTGGATGGCCAGGTCCAGCGCCTCGACGTCGAAGGGTCGCAGCAGGTAGTCGCAGGCGCCCAGCCGCATCGCCTCGACCGCGGTTTCCAGCGTGCCGTGGGCCGTGATGACGATCACCGGTACGTCGTTGCCAGCCGCGCGCAGTTGTCGCAGCAGCTCGATGCCGTTGACCTCCGGCATGCGCAGATCGGTGATGACCAGATCCGCCGGCTGCTCGGCCATGCGTTCCAACGCGTCGCGCCCATCGACGGCCGCTTCGGTACGGAATCCGCGTCGCGACAGCATGATCTCCAGCACGCGGCGCATGTTGGCCTCGTCATCGACGACCAGCACGCGGCGCTCACTCATGATCCGGTTTCCTCGCTCATGGACAGCCAGAATGACATCCGCGCGCCGCCACCGGGTGCGGCACCGGCGCGTGCCTCGCCGCCGTGCCCGCGCACGATCTGCCGGACCACCGCCAGACCCAGGCCGAAACCGCCCTGGCGGCGCGACACGAAGGGTTCGAACAGGCGCTCGCGGTCGGCGTCGGTGATGCCGGGACCCTGGTCGTCGACATCGACCCACACGCGGTCGGGTTCGGGGCGCAGTCCGATGCGGATGTCGCCGCCCCCGGGCATCGCCTGCAGGGCGTTGACGATCAGGTTGAGCAGAACCTGTGTGATCTGCTCGGCATCGCAACTGACGATGAGGGGCGAGGCGGGCAGATCGAGCCTGATCTGCACCTCCTGCTTGCGGGTGGCGATGGCCATCAGGGTGGCGGCGTGGCGGACCAGCGTGCACAGGTCCTGCGCCCTGCGGCGCGGGGGCTGGGTCCTGGCGTTGTCGAGCATGGTGGCGACCAGGCGGTTGAGCCGTGCGGTTTCGGTTTCGATGATGCCGAGCAGTTCGCGGCCCTCGGCGCTGAGCCCGGTTTCGGCCGCGAGCATCTGTGCCCCGGAGCGCAGGATGCCGAGCGGAGTCCGGATCTCGTGCGCCATCAGCGCCGTGACCTCGCCCAGCGCAGCCAGGCGCGAGGCCTTGACCAGGGTGTCCTGCGAGGTCTGCAGATCGCCCACCAGGCCGACGAAGCTGCGACTCAGCTCCCCCAGCTCGCCGCTGGCCGGTGGTGGCGGCGACGGCGGTCCGCCCGGGTCCAGATAGGCCCGGGTGTAGTCGGTCAGCGCGGTCACCGGGCGTGCAATGCGCGACGCCACCCCGCGCGCGACAAGCAGCGTCGCCAGCCCCACCGCCGCCAGCAGGATCAGGAAATAGGCTGCCATCTTGCGGACCGGCGCCAGGGCGGCGTCGCGACTGTGCAGCACCCAGGTCTGCCAGTCCCGGGCCAGCGCCGCATGGCCGAGGCCGGTGAGCGCGGCGCCCTGGATCACCGGACCGCCGAGCACCGTCTCCGCCAGTCTCAGGGTCGCGGGCTGAAGCTGCGTCGCGCCGTCCTGGCGTGCCGAATGGCCCGGCAGCAGGCCGGCGCCCCGCAGGCCCGCCGAGGCGGCGATCAGGCGACCGCCTGCGTCGAGCAGCAAGGCCTGCCGTTGCGGGCTCGACATCCGGTCCAGCAGGTGTTCGAGGCTGGCGGGGTCCAGGTCCATCACCAGCTCGCCGATGTCGCCCGGCGTGAAGCGCGAAGCGACCGTGGAGCGGATGCGCAGTTGTACCTGGCCCGGGCGTGGCCAGGTCGGCAGTTCGAAGCGCACGTGGTCGTCCGGCGGCCCCAGCCTCCGCTGCGCGCCGGCAGACGGGATCGACCGGCCCAGAGCCAGCGGGTCGCTGCTGGCGATGATCGACCCGGCGGGGTCGATGGCGTGGAGGTGGCGATAGGCGTCGGCGTAACGATCCTTCATGTTGGCCAGGAACGCCGACAGGCGCTTGTCGACGTCGCCCAGCCGCAGGTCCTGCATCACCTCCAGGTGATGCCAGGTGACCGCGTTGAGCAGCCGCTCGCGCATCACCGCGTCCACGTCCGCGGCGACGTCCGCGGCGGCACGCTCGACCGCCCGGCCGATCTCCCGGTGCAGCGCCGCCCTGCTGCGTTCGAAAGCCAGCAGGCCCAGCACCAGGGCCGGCAACAGGCCGACCAGCGCGAAGGCGATCATCAGGGTGCGACGGATGGTCAAGGCAGGCGCCGGGGAAATGCAGCGAACAGACAGAATGCGACGATCGGATACCGGATCATCGATCATGCCAACAACGACGCCGTCGGGCTGGCATGAATCTGTCACGCCTTATCGCCAGACCCGAACAATTCAGATCCATGGATTCCATCATGCTCCCCAGGCGACGCAGGATCCCGGCGGGGTTTGCCGCTGCCGGCATGCTGCTGATGTCGCTGCTGGTCACAGTGCCCGGGCTCGCCGGCGATGACGGCGCGCCGGGCTATCGGCTCGGTCAGGGCGTGGCGCTGGCGGGGACCGGTGTGCGCATCGGGGGCTACGCCGAAGCGGTGGCTGCCGACCCCGACGGTCTGGAGCCGGTGTCGAGCCTCGATGCGCTGAGCACGTTCCTGTCCTGGGACCGGGGGGGGCGGGTATCGGCCTTTGCCGAGCTCGAACTCGAGCGCGGGCTGCGACTGGGTCCCGGCCGGGACGATCTGGAATCCGAGGAAGTCGTGCTCGAGCGGCTGTACCTGGACTACGCGCACGACGATGCGCGCAGGTTGCGGGTCGGCAAGTTCCTGACCCCGATCGGGCGCTGGAACACGGTCCATGCCGCGCCCCTGACCTGGACCACCTCGCGACCGCTGATCACCGAGGCGACGTTTCCCACCAATGCCACCGGGGCGATGCTTCACGGCGTGCTGCCGCTGCTGCGCGAGGGCCTCGAGTACGCCGTCTATGGTTCGATCGGAGAGGAGCTTGCTCCCGAATCCGGGCTGGACACCTTTCGCGAGGCCTTGGGCGTGCGTCTGGCCGCCGTGTTGCTGCCCGATTTCCAGCTGGGTCTGTCCTACGCAAATTTCGAGCTGGAGAGTGCGGGGGGCACGCACCGCAATCTGTACGGGGTCGATTTCGCCTGGCAGCGTGGGGGTGCCGAGCTGTCCGGTGAATACGTGCTGCGCGTCGTCGACCGCAGCGCCGCCACGCGGGAGGAGCGCGGTTTTTACCTGCAGGCGGTGCTGCCGCTGGCATCGCGGGTGTTCGCGGTGGCGCGCCACGAGTATCTGCGCATCGGGCCGCAGGCGAGCACGCCGACCGTGTCCCTGCTGGGCCTGAGCTATCGCCTGCAGCCGGGGGTGATGTACAAGGTCGAGCACAGTTGGGCCCGGCAAAACGACATCGGCTACCGCGACGGCTGGCTGGCGTCTTTCGCCGTGCTGTTCTGATGATCCCCCCGGGACGCGGTGTGCGACGCCGGTGGCCGGCGATCCTTCTGACGCTGCTGGGCTGGGCTGCGGCAATGCCGATGGCGCAGGCCGGCTCGCTGGTTGTGGTGACCGGGCAGGGCAGCAGCTTCGAGTCGCTGGACCGGGAGCGTCTGGCGCAGATCTACCGTCGCAAGCGCTTGTTCTGGGACCGTCATACGCGTGCGATCCCGGTGAACCTGCCGGCCGATGATCCGCTGCGCATGGCCTTTTCGCAGGCAGTGTTCGGTGTTCCTCCCGAGGCCCTGCTCGATTACTGGAACCGGCAGTACTTCCAGGGCGTGGCGCCACCTCATGTGCTGCAGTCTCAGGCGGCCGTGAAGCGCTTCGTGCGCGACACCGAAGGCGCGCTCGGCTACCTGCCGGCCTGCGCCACGCGCGAGGGCCTGCGCGTGCTGCTGGTCCTGGAGGTCGAGGGCGGGGCGTACACCTGTCCGTCTTCCGAATGAGTCCCGCGGCGTGCAGCTTTGGTCGACATTCCTTGCAGGGTCTGCAATTCGCGGCGATCGCCCCCGCGCTGCGACGCCGATGGCCCTGCGCTGAAAACATTCGCTGATTCAGCGTGATCGCCGCGCCATCCGGGGACGACGGGTGACGGCACCAGGCTTGCTCCGAATCTGATCAGCCCGCCACCGGCGGGACCTTTCGGCTCTGGAGTTTGGCCATGTCCTTGTCTGCTGGACTTATGGGGGCTCAGGCGTTTGCCGCCCTCGAATCCACCCCCACGATCATCGACGAGTCGCGCGAGGCCGGCGCACTGCGTCTGGAGCCGGTGGAGGGTGAACGTCGCCTGGCGCTGGAACGCTTCATCGCACAGCGGTTCGCCGAGGTCTACGGCGCGCGCATTCGCACCTTCATGCCCCGGCTGTACGGCTTGTCGCGCAGCGACGCGCAGCCGTGGCGGGCCGCCTTCGGCCTGCGACCGGCCCAGGACGAGCGCCTGTTTCTGGAGCAGTACCTCGCGGTTCCGGTGGAACGCGCGATACGAATGGCATTCGATACCGCGGCGTCCCGCGAGCAGATCGTGGAGGTCGGAAACCTCGCCGGCGCCGGTCCGGGGGCATTGCGCGATCTGATTCCGGTGCTCACCGAGCACCTGTATCTGGGCGGCGCGCGCTGGGTGGCGTTCACCGGTTCGGCGCCCCTGTGCAACGGCTTTGCGCGCCTGGGCCTGCCGCTGTACCGCATCGCCTCGGCGCGACCGGACTGCCTGCCGCCTGCAGAGCGATCGGACTGGGGCAGCTACTACGAGGTCGAACCCGCAGTGATGATCGGCGACGTCGCCGCCGGGCATGCCAGCCTGCTGCGCAGTCGCCGCCTGGGCGTCTGGCCCCCACTTCGCCTGGCCTGTCTGGCATCGCTGGGCGCGCCATGACTCAGGTGCTCGAAGTCCTGCGTCTCCGGGCACGACGGGATCTGCGCCCGGTGCTGCGCGAGGGGCGCCGCCACCTCGACGCCTGCGCAGTCATGGCCGCGGTGGATGCCGCCGTCACCGGTCTGCGCCGGCTGTCGCCGCGCGCGGTGGCGCTGCTGGCCGACAACGGCATCGACTGGGTCGTCAGCGACCTGGCGATGATCGCCTGCGGGCGGGCGCTGGTGCCGCTGCCAACCTTCTTCACCCGGGCGCAGATGCGTCATGCGATGGAGTGTGCGGGCATCGACAGTCTGATCGCGTCACCGGCGCTGCTCGCACGCACCGGCCTGAGGGCGCAGGCCACCGACCTGCGCATCGGCGAGCTGGTCGTCTACCGCGTTGACAGCGCGCCGTGCGAGCTGCCGCCCGGCACCTCGAAGATCACCTTCACCTCCGGAACCACAGGACAGCCCAAGGGGGTATGCCTG